>JALYIB010000280.1 GCA_030775965.1 Acidobacteriota bacterium
ATCAGAATGCGTGTGGTCTTCACGCGCGAGCCACGGCCTCGGCGGCGACTGTGGCCGGGATATCCACATAGAAGCGCGCTCCGGCGGGGCGGTTGTCTTCGACGCGAATGGGCGCGCCGTGTTCGGACAGGATGTGGCTGACGATGGCCAGGCCCAGACCAGTGCCCCGGCCTTTGGTGGAGAAGTACGGGAGAAACAATTTTTCCTTATCTTCGGACGATATGCCGCAGCCGGTGTCGGCAACCAATAGCTCAATGGTATCGGGCGTCGTGGCCAGCGTGCGCAGCAGCAGCTGCTTGACGGGAGCGTCGCGCATGGCTTCGGCGGCGTTATCGACCAGGTTCACGATGACGCGCTTGAACTGTTCGGGGTCCACTTGGACGGGGAGCAGTCCGCTGGCGAGTTCGACGCGCAGGTCGATTCCTTCCAGGCGGCCGAGGAAGACGGACAAGGCGTTCTGGACGATTTGGTTGAGGTCGCTGGGCACGGGCTGGGCGGCGGGGAAGCGTGAAAATTGGGAGAATTCGTCGGCCAGGGCCTTCACCGATTCAACTTCGCGCGAGATGGTGCGAGCGCACTCGCGGAGGATGCGCTGGGAGCCCGGGGAGATGCCGCCGCGATCCAGAATGCGGCCGATGCGTTCGGCGCTGAGCGCGATGGGCGTGAGCGGATTCTTCAATTCGTGGGCGATGCGGCGGGCGACTTCATGCCAGGCTGCGGCTTTCTGGGCACGGAGCAATTCGCTCGTGTCTTCGAGCACCACTACGAAGCCCTGGCCGGCGGGGGGGCGCGCGGGCAGCGCGGACACGGTGATCGCCAAGTGCAGGACCTGAGCGGGCGCGTGTACGTCCACCTGGCCGGCGGCGATGCCGGTGCGGCGGGCGCGCTTCATCAGGTGCTCGATTTCGATGGCGTCTTCGCGCGAAAACAGATCGTTCAGGTGGGCGGCACGCTCGACTTGCATCTGCGGCAGCAGGCCTTGCAGGGCGCGATTCACGCGCTGGATGCGGCCATCGGCGCTGACGGAGAGGACGCCAGTGGGTATGCTTTCGAGAATGGTTTCGGTGAAGCGGCGGCGGCTTTCCAGCTCGCGGCTGTTGGCTTCGAGCTCTTGCATCATTTCATTGAAGGCGCGAACGAGGGTGGCGAGCTCGTCGATGGCTTTGACGTGGACGCGGTGGCTGAGGTTGCCTTTGCGGACCTCGCTGGCGGCGACCAGCAGGGCCGAAATGGGCGAGATAATCTGGCGCGAGAGCAGGAGCGCAATCCAGGTAGCCACAAACAGAATGAACAGCGCTATGGCCAGGATGAACAGCAGATAGAGCGTGCGGATGTTTTTCTTTTGCGCGGCTAGCTGGCTGTATTCAGCCATGTAGCGATCAATTTCACTTTGAGTCCGCTGCATGTCGGCGGCGGAGCGCACGGCTAGCGTCAGCGTCCCGGCGCCCAGCGGAGCGGTAGCGGTGAACAGTCCGGTGGTTCCGGGCTGCAGAGGGCACATGATCGAAGGGGGCGATCCGGGGGCGCGGATTTCGAGCGAAGCTATGTTGTTGTCGCGGCAGAGAGCGGCAAAATCGGCGGTACCGGCGTCCACTTCGGGCAGTAGGGCGATCCAATGCGCAAGCGCACCGGCGCGGCCTTGCACTTCTGAGGAGAGCGCTTTGTTGCTCTGCACCAGATCGGTACGGATGCCCTCGGCGGGGCGGCTGAACCATTTTTCCACGTTGCGGTTCAGGATCACATAGCTGAACAGGGCCAGGAAGACGACGGGCAAGAGGCTGAGCGCGAGGGCGCCGGCCAGGAGTTTGGTCTTGATGCGCGAGCCTTCGCGGTTGGCCTGGCGCTCCAGGTAGAGCTTGACGCCGGTGCGGAACAGCATGAAGCCGAGGGTGACGGTGAGCAGAAAGATCAGTGTCGAGACGGCCCAGAAAACGAAGGTTTGCCCGGCGTCGGCAGGGCCGTAGTCTCCGAAACTAAAGGAGACTTGCCACACCACTAGCGTGATTAAAATCGCCAGCAGGGCCAGGCCGGACCAGAAAAGATACCGCTTGCGCATCGAGTTACTTAAATTATAGGACCGATGGGGGCGGGCGGCGCCGCGTCCCAGGGTGTAGCGTTTAGGGGGAACCACCGCCTCCGCGCGCGCGTCCGAAGTAGTGAATATAATGTTGCCTTTGCGCGAAGAACTTGCTATCTCGAGCGTCGAATATCAGGCACACGTGAACCCGCAGTGGGTGCGGTTGCTCGATGCGCTGCAGATGAATGTGCGCTACCGGCGGTGCGCCGGGGTTGAGTTGCACGCCGAAGACGGACGGCGGTTTCTGGATTTCCTCTCGGGATATTGCGTTCACAACACCGGCCACAACCACCCGGCCATCATTGAGGCGCTGCACTGGGAATTGGACCGGCAGGGTCCGGCGATGCTGCAGAGCCATGTTTCGGAACTCGCTGGAGAGCTGGCGCAAAGGCTGTGCGGGCTGGCCGGCGGACGGCTGGATAAAGTGTTTTTTTGCAGCTCCGGGAGCGAAGGGGTGGAGGCGGCCATCAAATTCGCGCGCGCGAACACTGGGC
Organism: Acidobacteriota bacterium; assembly: GCA_030775965.1. Lineage (GTDB taxonomy): Bacteria > Acidobacteriota > Terriglobia > Bryobacterales > Bryobacteraceae > Palsa-187. The sequence goes on from JALYIB010000280.1 coordinate 2,572, forward strand.
GCAGCGGATTAGTCTATGCGAGCGGGGCTTTTCACGGGCTCACTTGTGGCGCGCTTTCGTTGATGGATGACGCCTTCTGGAGGGACGGGTTCGGTCCGCTGTTGCCGGACACGGAGGCGGTTCCATTCGGCGATGGGGCCGCGCTGGAAGCGAAACTGCGGACGCGGAAAATCGCGGCCTTCGTCGTGGAGCCAGTGCAAGCGGAGTCGGGAATTCGCGTGCCAGCGGCGGGTTACCTCGCAGCGGCGCAAGCGGCTTGCCGCAAATACGGGACGCTGTTTGTGCTGGATGAAGTGCAGACCGGCATGTTCCGCACGGGGCGTTTTTTAGCGGCACAGCACGACGATCTGGACCCTGACATGGTGGTGCTCGCCAAGGCGCTCAGCGGCGGGTTGATTCCGTGCGGGGCGGTGCTGATGTCCAATCGCGTTTACGATTCGGTATATGGGTCGTTGAAGCGATCGATGGTTCACGCTTCGACCTTTAGCGAGAATCATCTGGCAATGCGCGCGGGAATTGCGACGCTGGATGTATTAGAGCGCGAGCATTTGGGAGCGCGCGCGGCGTCTCTGGGAGAGTATTTGCGCGGAAGGCTGCGGGATGCGCTGTCCGGTTACGAAATGATCGCGGAGATTCGCGGAATCGGGCTGCTGAATGGGATCGCATTTCAGGCGCCGCGAAAACTCAGCTTGCGGGGGCCCTTCGAGACCTTCGTTAAAATTCATCGCGCCCTGTTCGGGCAACTGGTGGTGATGCGTTTGTTCCGCGATCAAAACATTCTCACGCAGATCTGCGGAAACAATTTCATGGTGCTCAAGGTGGCTCCTCCGCTGGTGGTGGAAGAGCGGCAGGTGGATGAATTCGTGCGCGCGATCACGGCGGTGACCGAGCTGATGCATACTTCGGCGTCCTTCTGGACGGAAGCGCTCAGTCTGGCGCGCAGAGTGGCGAATATTTAACTTGGAAACCGACGTCTTCATTGTGGGCGGAGGGCCGGTGGGACTGGCTTCCGCGATCGCGCTGCGCTCCCGCGGCTTCCGCGTCATGGTGGCGGACCCGGCGCTGCCGCCGATCGACAAAGCTTGCGGCGAGGGGTTGATGCCGGATGCGCTGGCAGCGCTCGCGCGGCTGGGGGTTACGCTGCGCGCCGAGCATTGCTTTCCTTTTCGTGGGATACGCTTCCTGGGCGGCGTCAATACAGTGGACGCTAGCTTCCCTAACGGAAGCGGTGTGGGCATACGGCGCACCCACTTGCATCAGGCGTTGATCGATCGCGCGCAGGAAACCGGCGCGACTTTGCTGTGGGGAACCGCGGTGAAGGGGTTGTCGGCAAGCGCAGTGACGTTGGATCGTGCCGCCGTCGATTGCCGCTGGGTGATCGGCGCCGATGGAGAGAATTCGCGCGTGCGCCAGTGGGCCGGCCTCGAGACGACGCGGCACAAGTCTGTGCGCTTTGGCTTCCGCCGCCATTATCGAATCAAGCCGTGGGCGGACTGCGTGGAAATTTACTGGGGCTCCGGCTCGCAGATTTATGTGACGCCGATTGGGCTCCAAGAGATCTGCGTAGCCGTGATCTCGCGCGATTCGCACCTGCGGCTGGATCAGGCTTTGCCGCTTCATCCGGAACTCTCGACGCGCTTGAAGAACGCGTCTATCACGACGCACGAGCGCGGCGCGGTATCGGCCACGCGCAGACTGGCGCGAGTTTATCGCGACCGCGTGGTGCTGGTGGGAGACGCTTCAGGATCGGTCGACGCGATCACCGGCGAGGGATTGCGGCTGGGCTGGGAGCAGGGCATGGCGCTAGCGCAGGCGCTTGCGGAGAACAATCTGAAAGCGTATGGCGCCGCTCACCGCCGGTTGGCGCGGCGGCCCGCTTTCATGGCTGGCTTGATGTTGACGCTGGATCATTCCGCCTGGCTGCGGCGGCGGGTGCTGAGCGCGCTGTCTTCCGAGCCACGGATTTTCGCTACCCAGCTTGCGATGCACATGGGCACGGCCACCACCGGCGATTTCATCCGCCACTCGGTGCTGCCTCTGGGCCGCCATTTGCTTGCGGCCTGAGTGCCTACCTTATGAAACGCATTCTTCTCACCCTGGCGATCGGCGCCCTTCGGCTGGCTGCGGCGGAAAACCGCATGGAGCTGGATCCTGGCCGCACCACCGTCAGCTTCACGCTGGGCGACGTTCTTCACACCGTGCATGGCACTTTCAAGCTGAAGCGCGGAACCCTGAAATTCGATTCCACGACGGGCGCCGCCTCGGGAGAGATGGTGGTGGATGTGGCAAGCGGGAATTCAGGCGATGGCGCTCGCGACAAGCGAATGCACAAGGAAATTCTGGAGAGCGCGCGTTATCCCGACGCGGTTTTCACGCCGGACCATGTCAGCGGGGAGCTGGCGCCGCACGGCGAATCGCAACTAAACCTTCACGGGACCTTTCAAATCCACGGAGCGAGCCACGAGTTGACGCTGCACTTCCGCGCTGCCGTCGAGAACGGCGCAGTGGCTGCGTCCACCGGTTTCGTAATTCCTTACGTGCAGTGGGGCATGAAGAATCCGAGTAATTTTCTGCTACGGGTAAGCGACAAGGTGGAGTTGAACGTGCAGGCCGCGGGGCGGGTGCAATAAGACTAAGGCATGCTCCCGCCGATGGCGCGCTCGAACTCGGGGAAATAGCGTTGAATGACGGGCAGGTCGAAGGAGCCGAGGATGCTGGTGTTGCTTTCGCGCTCGAGAAGGAATTCGAAAGACTTCTGGATCAGGGCTTCGGCGGGGACACGGCCGTCGGTTAACTTCCGCCAGTATTCAGGCGTCAGCGTCACAGTATGCTGGGTGGTGGAGCCGCTCTCGACGGTTACCTGGTAAACGGTGGGAGCGGTTTTCTCCACGCGGACGGTCATCCTTCGTTCTCTAGGATCACCATGGCGAGCGCTTGTTCCTTGGTGTGGGTGATGGAGAGAGCTACGTGCTTGACGCCCATCTTCGCGGCGATTTCCGCGGCTCTGCGGTGGAAGTTCAGAGTAGGGCGGCCGGAGGGTAGATTCACCACTTCGAAATCGTGCCAGGCGACGCCGCGCCAGCCGGTGCCGAGCGCTTTCATGCCAGCCTCTTTAGCGGCGAAACGAGCGGCGTAGCGTTCGAAGCGGTTGGCTTTGCGGTCGGCGTAAGCGATCTCGCGGGGCGTGTAAATGCGCTCGAGAAAGCGGCGGCCGTAGCGCGCGACGGCCGCTTCAATGCGCGGGACTTCACAGAGGTCGATGCCGGAACCGAGGATCACTGTGACAAGGGTATCAAGGACGAGGCTTCCGTCTCCAGCAGCAAGGTCACCGGGCCGTCGTTCACCAGCGCGACTTCCATGTGGGCCTGGAACACCCCAGTCTCGACGCGCAGGCCGCTGCGGCGCGCCAGGGCGACGAAGGATTCATAGAGCGCGCGGGCTTGCTCGGCAGGAGCGGCGGCGTCGAAGCCGGGGCGGCGGCCTTTGCGGCAATCGCCGTAGAGGGTGAACTGCGAGACCACCAGCAGCTCGCCCGCCGTGTCGAGCAGGCTGAGGTTCATTTTTCCGGCCGGATCGGGGAAGACGCGCAGATTTAAGATTTTTTCGACCAGGAATGCGACGTTGGCGGCGGTGTCGGGCTTGGCGACGCCTAGCAGGATCAGCAGGCCCGGGCCGATTTCGCCCACTACGGAATCGTCGACCGTTACTCGTGCCTGACTGACTCGCTGCAGAAGGGCGCGCATGAATTCTAGGATAAACACACGGGGCAAGCTACATCGTTCGCCTTATCGCAACGGCATGGTACTGGGCGCACAATCGTACTCGGAGTCTTCAAAATGGTCACCAGTACGCGGAAGAAAAATCGGCAGGCGGGCGGGTACTTCAATCTTCAGGAAGAGAAGACCAAGACTCGCGTTTCGGGATACGGGCATGGAGATTTCATCAAGTTGAAGGACGAGTACGGCAACATTTGGCTGGGGTCGGCGGAGACCATCGAGGACAACTCCATCGTTTATCGATTTCGCGACGGCAAGGGGAAGACGCTCACGGGGATTTCGAGCGGGCTGATCGTTACTTTGCGGGATGAGAAGGGGAACACCTGGAGAGGGGCGGTGGACTAACGGCCCCACTCGGTTAACTGTTGTAAGACCTGCTGGGCGGCTTTTTGGCCGGCGCTTTTTTTCGACAAGCCTTGGGCCTGGCTCACCCAATCTTTTCCTACGCGGACTTCTACTGTGAAGGTCTTGGAGTGTTCGGGGCCGTCTTCGGTTACGATCAGGTAGCGCGGCGGCGGTAATTTCAAAGCCTGGGCCATTTCCTGCAGGGCGCTTTTGTGATCCGTCACTGCCCTGTCAACGCCGTCCTCAGGGAGATCGAAGGCGCCAATGACGCGCTCCTCCAGGAATTTGCGGGTGACCTCCAGGCCGGCTTCCAGATACAGGGCGGCGATCAGGGCTTCGACGGCGTCGGAAAGCAGGGCCTTCTTTTCACGGCCTCCGCTCATTTCTTCACCGCGGCCTAGCAGCAGATAATCGCCTAACTGAAGACTTTGGGCCACAGCGTAGAGGTGGGCGGCGCTCACCAGGTGCGCTTTCAACTTCGAAAGACGGCCTTCAGGAAACGACGGGAAGCGACGGACTAGCGACTCGCTCACTGCGAAGCCTAGAATGGCATCGCCCAGGAATTCCAGTTGCTCGTTATCGGTCGCGGTCTGCCCTTCCGCCGATTTCTCGTAGACCTTCGATTTATGCGTGAGCGCGCGTTCCAGTAATTCGCGGTCGCGAAAGCCGTGACCCAGTGCTTTCTCGAGAATCGCCAGGTCCGCGCTCATGAATGGGCCGTGGATTACTATTGAGCTTTCGCTTTGGCGGCGCGGGCTTTCTCGTCCGTGGCGATTTTCCTGAGGTTGTCGGGGGCTCCCGGCGCGGCCAGAACCCGGTCCGCCATGGCGGTGGCCTCGTCGTATTTCTTAGCGTAGTTATAGGTAGCCGCCAGCCGGACCATTGTGGTGACTTCGGGAGTGGCTGCATTGTCGATGGCCAGCTTGTATTCCGTGATGGCGACGGCCCAGTCCTTGTCGACACCGGCCAGCACACCCAGGGTCTCGTGGGCCTGCGCTACCAGATCCTTCTGGATGCCGGTCCACTGTTCGTCGGTGAGTTTGGGGTTGGGCTTGGCGGTCGCGTTGACGGTAGTGATGGCATCGGTGGCCAGTTTCTTGGCACGTTTCAGCTTTTCGTCTTTATCCAGATCGAATTCCTTGGTGATCAGCGCGAGCTGTCCGGACACCAGCAGCATGGCCTGGAAGCTCTTGGGATCGGCTTCCAGAGCGCGGGTGCCATAAACGATAGCGTTAGCGGAGTCGCCTTTCTGCGCGTAGGCTTCGCCTGCCATATCCAAGGCGACCCCTTTGAACTCGGTATCTTTGAACTTGGAAATGAGGGCATCGACCGCGGCTATCTTTTGGTCCGGCGTGGTAGCGCTCAGCACCGCCTGCACCGCTTCGCCTTCCTTGGGCGATTTAACCTTCTGTCCCATGATCAGGCCGCCCGCGGCCAGCAGGCCAACCATCATCAGCTTCGTCTTCATTCCTTTACTCCTCATTATTTTTTGGAAGCTTCATTTTTGAAGGCTTCCGCGACACCTTTTTGGGCCGCTTGACGAACGGACTCGGGTGCATCTGGGACCGCGAGCGCGGCCTTGTACTTCTCCACCGCCTGATCGCGGTCGCCCTGCGAATCAGCCAGTCGCGCCAGGTACAACAAACTCCAGGATTTGGTTTCGCCGTCCGGCTCCAGTTCGAGGACCTTTCGGAACAGGCGGTCACCTGTTTCGGGATCCTTCCGCAGCACGGCCACCCGCGCTAAACCATAATACGCTTTTGCATGCCAGGAGGTTTCGGTGGTCTGTTCCAGCATGCGCAGGTAGGTGAGCTGGGCGCGTTCGAGGTCGCGGTCGGTATAGGCTTGGTCGGCTTCCGCCAGGGTCTTGGCTACGCCGGTTAACTCCGGCGGTTTCACGGTGCGAGAGGGGCGCACGGTTCGAGAGGCCGTAGACGAAACAAACTCGACGTTCGCCAGGCGCTGCTCTTCGCGCTTGAAATCGAGGCCGGCAAAAAGCTTGGGCAAGAACAGGCGCAGGGCCTCTTCCTGGTTTTCGTAAATCGCGAGCTGTTCGGCGAGGGCCGGGGCCAGCACAAAACCTTCCTTCATGGCTTGTTCTGCAGCGGCGGGTTTACGGTCCAGGCGGCTTTCGATGGCTTTGATCAGGCTCTCCATGGCGAGGTCGACGAATTCCGTTTTGAAGTGGTCGTCGAGCGCGCCGGCGCCTTGCGCGTAATCGCCCAGAGCGCTCTTCTTATTGATATCTTCGGAGAACTTGAGCCCCAGGGGATCGATCAGGTAATGCAGATAGGCGTGGCGGATGCCGTCGATTTGCGGCTCAGCGGAGGGCGTCACTACCACGAAAGATTCGTCGCCGAAGCTGCGCGATTGCACCTGATTAGGGGCGCCCAGCAGGTCCACGTAAATCTGAAAGTGGCGGCCCAGATAGCCGCTGGTGACGTTGCGCGCGTAGGCGTTCACCAGCAGCACGGTGCGGGCGACGGGATCCTGATACTGCGCGATCACCTGGTCGTAGAAGGGC
>JALYIB010000281.1 GCA_030775965.1 Acidobacteriota bacterium
CGATCAAGGACACCCGCGGTCAGGACCTTATTGAATACGCTCTGATGGCCGGCTTCGTTGCCGTTGCCGCCGGTGCTGTTATGCCGGGCGTTGCATCCAGCATCAGCGCGATCTTCTCGAAGGTCGGCTCGGTGATGGCAGTCGCATCTACCCAGGGTAGCTAATATCAACCTTTTCCGGATGGGGGAGCGGCTGGGCGCCGGCCTGTTGCTCCTCTATTCGCTTTTCTGCCCGCTATTTTAACGAACCCGGTATAAAACCCCGCCCGCTTCTTCGTGCACTAACTCCAACCCCGCATCCGCCGCCGCCACTTTCAAGACTGCTTCATTCCGCCGCAGCCCGACTTTCGCCAGCAGAACGTAACCCAAATGCTGCTCCCGTGCGTATCGATCGATTCCCCCGAACCGTAACGCCTCGCCGGCATCGCCCCCTGTAGCCTCGAACTCCCGTGGAGGAACCACATAGCTAACGCTATGCCGCCCCGTTGCCAGATACAGCGCCGTGTCGTCCTGCCAAAGAATATTGGCCTCGGCGGGTAAGTTCCGCGCGATCCACGCATACATGCTCTGGTATGCGCGCGCGTTCAAACGGTCGTTGCGAGCCAGCTGCGGAAGCACGCCCACATCCATGCACATCTGTAACACTAGCCCGCCCGTGAGCACCAGGGCCCAGACTATAGCCAATCCGCGAACAGCCAGCCCACGGTCTTGCTGCTGAATCCACTTCGCCAGCTCCACCATCGCGAAGCAAAAACCCGCCATTAGTAGCGGAGCCAACGGAAGAATGAAACGCTGGTTCGGCTGGTAGTGCCAGGCCAGCAGCATCGCTGCCGATACCAGGCTGAACAGCGCATACAGCCGCGCATACCCTTGGCGGATCAGGCGCACGCAGCCCACGATCATCGCGAGTGCCAGCGGCCACAAAAGCACTTTCGCGAGCCAGCCATCCATCATTTGCGGAAACACCAGTGAGCCCATGGCTTCGAGCAAAGCCGCGCTGTTCCGCAGGAGCACGTGGACGATGTTGTCCCACCCAACGTTGAGAAACTGATACCCAAGATAGTCGGTGTAGCAAATCGTGACGATGTCCTGGCCCGGCGGCGCATGCAGGCGGCTCCATAACGCCCATCCCACGATGGCTGGCAGCATGCCCACGCTGAACCACAGTCCTCTGCGCGCCTGTTTTTTCCAAAAATAGTAAGCGATGGCCGCGGGTAGCAGCGCGATGCCCGAGGTGCGCGCCAAATAGCCCGCGCCGGCGATCACCCCGGCCAGCAGTGCCATTCGCCAGCCCGTCTCGTCTTTCGTTTCCGCCACCAGCATCGCGCCAAAGAGGAACGCCATGAACAGCATTTCCGAACCTAGGTTGGACACGAAGAATAGTACGTAAGGATTGCACGCGAACAGCCCCACCACCAGCCAAACCAGGGGAGCCTGGAATCCCTGGCGGAAACACCAGCGGTACGCCAACACCAACACGAGCGGTAGGCTCAGCCAGGAGAGCAGCAGTGCAATCGCAAGATTTGCAGGATAGGCCGGGTTCATCTTCCAAGCGACAGACAGCAGCAAGGGATACAGCGGCGGATACTTTGTCTGCTCGGGCTTGCCCGGCAGGCTTGAGATCTGGTAGCTCGAATTCTGCGCCAGAGTTTTGCCCGCGATGAAATACAGTCCGTCGTCCTGCAGAACTCCGAAATGGGGAACGTCGCGGTTAAACCATACGAACAGCAGCGTGGGCAGGCACAAGGCGAGCAGCGCGACCACAGGCGCCCAGCCAAACCGCGGGCGTTGCGATTTGGCGGCTGACTCTCTAGTGGATGCGATAAGCATCACAAGTCCCTCAATCTCAGGAAAGGCTTCTCTATAAGCCAATACGAAGCACAAGCGACCGCCGCCAATGCCGGCAGACTCCACCACTGAATATGCGGACCTAGAAAGATCTCCTGCCAAAGATACAAGCTGTAGGAAAGGGTCCCCACCAGCGCCATCGAAGGTGTGGACAAATACTTCGCCATCGGGCTCTTGGGATGCGCCGTAAACCACCACAGAAGAATCGTCAGCAACAAAGCCCCCACCGCGGTATCGAGCGGCCGGGTCCACTTGAAAGTGAGCGCCAGCGGTGTCCACAGCGCGAAGGCCCCGGCGGCAATTGCCGCGGGTATCTTGCTAGCGAAAGCCCAAGGTTTGAGCGCGAGTGACCCGCCGATGAGGAAAGTGTCCAAGCGCAGATCCGGCCGCTCCAGCAAGTCGAAGATGTCCCGGTAATCCGTGTTGATCCAGATCACGCGGCAAACCGTGCACGCCGAAATGACCACCCCAATCCCAGCCAGCCGGTGTTTTGGAAACGCCACGAACGCAATCGGCCACAAAAAGTAAAACTGTTCTTCCAGCGCCAGCGTCCACAGATGCTGCGTGTCCCAGCCAGTGCCCGCCAGATTACGAAAGTAAAGAGTGGATGCAATCCAGCTCACCCGACTAGGCTTCTGCAGCCATCCGCCGCCCACCAACAGGGCCAACACGATTAGAAATACTGTCAATGCCGGCAAGATTCTGAAAGCGCGCCGCCGGTAGAATCGCAGCAAGCGAACCCGGCCATGGCGTGCCTCATCCGCCAGCAGCACGGCAGTAATTAAATATCCGCTCAGCACGAAAAACAGTGAAGTGCCGTACTGCCCGAAAAGAGCCCCCATGGGCAAATACTTCGCATGAATCGTGTGTCCGAACAGCACCAGTAAAATGGCCAGCGCGCGCACTCCATCGAGCACCGGAACCCGGGCCACCGGCCGCTCGACGATCTTCTCATCGTTGACTGCCGGCAGAGATGGGGAGTTGATTTCGATGAGCATCCGCGCAGGCCCATGGCCACTTGCTAGTAAATCGGCCGTTGGGAGCAGGGACTTTAACGAAAAGAGCTCGTAACTATCTGACGCCCAAGGTTTTTCGCAGCTCCAAGAAACGCGGGTAGAGCAGCGATTGCAACAACGGGTCGGCTGCGGTTTCGGGCAGTGGCCATATTTTGACGAGCGCGCGTGCCTCCTCCGTCTTCCCCGCCGTTGCCAGTGCCGCTGCGTAGAGGATGCGCGGCAAACCGTCCCCTGCCGGATTGGTGCTCTCAAAGATCTTTTTGAGTTGCTGCAAATCCTCCGGCGGATGCACCTCGCCACGCCACACGGACCGCTGCCGGTCCATCGCCGCCGCCTGGTCCGCTGGCGCTTTGTCGAGCATGGCAAGCGCCTGATCCCGCCGCCCCGTGGCATAAAACCACACCGCCTGCCGCCAGACTATTTTTTGGTCATTCTGGTTGGCGAGGTACTTTTGCATCAATGCGTCCGCGCCCGCCAGATCTCCGCCCAACCAATGCGCATACGCCGCCTTCATCAAAGGCCCCCCGTTCAAGAAATTCGCTTGCCGCGCGCTAGCCTGCGCGAAATATTTCTCCGCGTCCGCAAACCGCCCGTTCATGAAGTGGACCTCGCCCAGCGAATCGAGCGCGTTGATGGCCTGCTCGGGTTTCTGTCCATATTGTTCGAGAGTTTTCTTGGCGCCGTCGATGTCGCCGGCTTCCCCCTGGGCGTACCCTAAACCGTTCAACGCACCCCCGTTCGCAGGATCAATCGCCAGGGCCCGCCTGTAAAACTCCTCAGCGGCCGGAAAGCGCCGGTTCCGCTGTTCGATTTCCGCTAGGGCCAATAGCGTCCCGCTGTCCCTGGGAGTCAGCCGAGCCAGTTCCGTCAGCGCTGCGATCCGCGCGGTCTCGTCCCGCCGCAGCAGCGCCGAGCTCAATTGGATCCGCGCCTTGTTCAGCGGAGTCCACAGCGAAGAACGCGCTAAGGCCCGCTCCGCAATGGCCTCGGCTGCGTCCGGCTTGCCGGATTGCTGGACCTGCGCTATCCAGGATTCCCAGGCTGCCCCAAAATCCGGATCCAGCATCACGGCACGTTCAAATTCCCCGCGACCCCAGGCCGCGGCGGCATCCGCGCTGGGGGTCGAAAACGGCTGCGCGCTCGTATCCAGCGCGCGCGCCAGCGTGCTCACGGCGAATAGCACCGTCCCTGGCGCCGAGCCCACTGAGACCATGCGGTGACGCTCCGCGTCTTCCAGAGCGTAGCTGATTTCAAGCGTTCCTCCGCGCTGCGTATATGTGCAGTGCAACAGTTCGGTGGCGCCTGCGAGCGCCGCTGTTCCCACGGTGTTCACGCGCACCGCTAACACACGCGAAGCGCCCGCCAGCTCTTCGGCCAGCATTGCCGGGGCCGCCATGCTCACCCAATCGAGCGTGGCATCGCCCGTCAAATTGTCGAAGGGAAGAATCGCGATCCGCTCCACGGCGCGCTGCGGCGTTCGCGAACAAGCGGCCAGCGCAAGCAGCGCCGGTATCGTAAAAAGGAAGCGCTTCAGAGGACCTTGGGCTCCATGGCCATGATCTTTTGGAACTCGGGATCTTTTTGTAGTCCGGCGAACTCAGGTTCGTCGACAAATTTCCGGCGTTCTCTAAAACCTTCCTCCAGCGCCTTGCGGATGTAGTTGAGCGCTTGCTCATACATCCCTTTCTTGGCATGAACTTTAGCCATGTAGTAAAAGAACATGGGCCGGTCGACCACGGTCCGGTCCCGCACTACCGTACCTACGCCGCTGCGGTTCTCAAATATCTTGGGATCGACCTCCATGGCTTTCTGAATGTATTGCATGCCCAGCTCGTTTTGTTTCCGCGCAAAATAGGCAGACCCCAGATTCGCCAGCGTGGAGGCCGACTCCGGCTTAATGCGCAAAGACTTTTTATATTGACCGATAGCGCGACGGTAGGATCCCCGCGAATAATAGACCGTGCCCAGGTTGTTGATCGGCTCGGCATACTTCGAATCCAGTTTCGCGGCTCGCGAATAATAGTTCGCCGCGGACCCCAGATCGGCGAGCTGATGATACGCAATGCCGATCTTGTTCATCAGGATGGCGGTTTCCGGAGCTTCTTTGTAAGTATCGATCGCTTCGCGATACATCTTGCGCGCCATCAGAATATCGCCGCGATCCTGTGCGGAAAGTAGCGGTCGAGCAGGCGCCGGCTGAGGGGTATTGGACGCATTCTGTGCGGGCGCCCCTTGCCAGGCCAATAACAGGATGAAGGAGAAATACGACATGAGTGGCTCCTCCCGTTCTTGTTTATACTCTACCACCGGAAAAAAGAGGGACGGAGCCTGATTTTCAGGCGCGCCACCGATACCTTACTTGAAGATGTCCTTCAGCCGCCCAAAGAATCCGCGCGATTTCTTCGGTTGCTCTGCCTGCGGAGGCGTCGCGGGCGTGATCGAAATGCTCAGCGGAGCCGAGGATTTGCCGGTCTGCGCCACCACCGGAACCCGTTCCGCCGAGGCCGGAGCCACAGGATCCCAGCCGGCCACCTGCGTGCGTCCGCCGCCATGCAGTCTGCATGCTTCTACTGGCTGCGTCCCGGCAATAAACACTTCGCTGCGAACTTTGGGGCATCCCGGCGTAGCCAGCAGTCCGTTGTCGGCGTCGATGTCGGCCGTCACCACGCCCTCGGGAGCTTGAAACTCGTGCACGTTGCGATACTCGCGATGCTGATGGGCTCGTTTCATGAACTCGGTCCAGATCGGCAGCGCACTGCGCGCGCCTTCTAGTTTGAAGTCGCGATTATCGTCGAATCCCACCCACACCACGCATATCAATTTGGAAGTGAATCCAGCAAACCAACCATCGCGCGACGTGCCTGTTTTGCCTGCCGCCGGCAGCCCAAAGCCGCGCCCCCGCACCCCCGCCGCCGTGCCCGTCCGCAGGACTTCTTCCATCATGTTGGTCATCAGGTAAGCCACCCGCGGATCGATGGCCTGCTTTTCCTGCGGCGTGTTCTGATACACCACGCGCCCGTCCTGGCCGCGAATGGCGTCGATGTATCCCGGCTTCTTCAGAACGCCGCCGTTGGGAAACACCGTGTACGCCCCGGCGATCTCGATCGGCATCACTTCATAGGCCCCCAGCGCGATGGCTGGAGTGGGCCGAATATCCAGATTCAAGCCCACCGCGCGCGCCGTGGCGGCCACTTTGTCGTAGCCCACCATCTCCGCCACTTTCACCGCCGGAATATTGAGGGAATGGGCCAGCGCCCGCCGTAGCGTCACCGTGCCCGCGTATTCACCGCCGAAATCGGCCGGCTCATAAGACTTATCGTCGTACAAGAAGGTGGTGGGTTCGTCCTCGACCGTAGTGGCCGGCGTGATCACTTGCCCGCCATCCGTCAGCGCCGCGCTGAAAGCCGCCGTATAGACGAAGGGTTTGAAAGACGACCCTGGCTGACGCTTCGAGGTAGCGTGATTCAACTGGCTGTTGGCATAACTGCGGCCGCCCACCAGCGCCTTCACCTTGCCGGTCTCGGTATCGAGCACCACCATCGCCACCTGCGCCAGCGGCATTTCATCGGTGCCGTATTTCTTGCTGCGATGCTTCCACTGGTTGTCCGTTTCCTGAATGCCGATGCGCACCGCCTCGACCGCATCGCGCTGCAGGGTCATATCCAGGGTGGTATAAACCCGGAAGGAATTGTTCTGGAAATCGTAATCCTGAAAACGATTCTGCAGTGTCTCATCCACCAGGTCCACGAAGAAGGGAGCGTCCGTCGATTCCGCCGCGCCTTGCACCACGTGCAGCGCCGATGCCGCCGCGTCCCGATACTCCTGCTCGTTCAGATAGCCGTTGTCGCGCATGGCTTTCAGCACCAGATTCCGCCGCACGCGCGCGCGGTCTGGATAGCGGAAGGGATTGCGCCCGATCGGCGATTGCACCAATCCGGCCAACAACGCCGCATCCGCCGGCGTGACTTGACTCAAATCCTTGGCCAGATAAACCGACGCCGCCTCGCCAAACCCGTGAATACTGAAACTTCCTTGATGCCCCAAGTAAATGGCGTTGGCGTAATCTTCGAATATCTGCTGCTTCGTGAGCTGCTGCTCCAGGTGCAGCGTGATCAACGTCTCGGGAATCTTGCGCCGCCAGCCACGCTCCGGACCCAGCCACAACGTGCGCGCCAATTGTTGCGTCAACGTCGAAGCGCCTTGCGACCCGCGCCGGTCTTTGATGTCGACCAGCACCGCGCGGGCGATCCCCATCGGATCGAACCCCGCGTGTTGGAAGAAGTGCTTGTCTTCAGCCGACAGCACCGCGTCCACCATCACTTTGGGGATGTCCGCGAAGCGCACCAGGCGCCGCTTCTCACGCTTCTGATCGAACA
>JALYIB010000282.1 GCA_030775965.1 Acidobacteriota bacterium
CGCCTCCAACTCTTAAAGGCTGGGGGCGCGTGACAGGAGCATCTTATGAAACCGCCGAAGGCACCATCCGTCACGTCCGATATTAACGTCACCCCGATGGTTGACGTCATGTTGGTTCTGCTGATCATCTTCATGGTGATCACGCCTATGTTGACCAAGGGCGTTGCGGTCGACATGGTGAAGGCCAAGAACCCGATCGCCATGAAGGACGCCGATAAGGAAGATGCGATTCTGATCGGAATCACCCGCAACGGCGAAGTGTTTCTGAGCCCTGGAAACAAGCGCGTGACGTCGGATGAGCTTCCCGGGAAGGTCCGCGATCTGCAAACCAATAAGTTGGATAAGACGGTGTATGTCAAGGCCGACTTGCGCTCCAAGTACGAGAAGGTGGAAGAAGTCGTCGATAACCTGCGTGCGGCGGGTGTGGATCAGTTGGGCCTGCTGACCGAGCAAATCCAGAGCAACAAGAAGCCCGCGGCCCAATAAGTTTAGAATTCGCAATTTTAAGGAGATTCATTATGGCGATGGGAGTAGGTGGATCCGGCGGGGGTCCAAGATCCGAAATCAACATGACGCCGCTGATCGACGTGCTGTTGGTCCTGTTGATTATTTTCATGGTGATTACGCCGCTGACGCCGCATGGCCTGGAAGCCTTGGCGCCGCAGCCGCCGCCGCCCAATGCTCCGCCGCCGCCCCCTGGACAAGACCGCACGGTCGTCATCGTGATCGATAAAGACAAGTCCATGAAGCTCAATCAGGACCCGATTCTAGAGAGCCAATTGGGAGAACGTCTGACTGAAGTCTTCAAGACTCGTGCGGAACGCGTCGTCTTTGTCAAGGGAGATCCGGATTTGGATTTCGCCACCGTGGCGCATGCCATCGATATCGCCAAAGGCGCGGCTATCGACAAGGTCGGTTTGATGACGCCTAAAGCCGAGCTCGGCCAGTAAGCCTAGAGGAGAATGAAGCCAATGTTACGGAAAGCAAGTCTCCTCGGTAGCGCGCTTTTAATAGGCGCACTGACGCTGCTGGGCACCGGGTGCAACAAACTGAAGTCGCGCGACGATTTGAATAAAGGCGTAGCGGCGTACAAGAACGCCAAGTATTCAGACGCGGTGGGTTTCTTTCAGGAAGCGATCAGCCTGGACCCCGAGAATCCGAACGCCCGTGTCTACCTGGCCACCGCATATATGATGCAGTGGATTCCCGGCGCCGATTCTCCGGAAAACCTTCAATTTGCTTCCAAGGCCAAAGACGAGTTCGGCAAAGTGCTGACCCAGGACGCCAACAATTCCGTGGCGCTGGCGTCGCTGGCCTCGCTGGCGTTTAACGAAGCCGATCCTCTGCCGCTCGACCAGAAGATGGCGAAGCTCGATGAAGCTGCGAGTTGGTACACCAAGCTCGTGACAGCCGACCCCAAGAATCGCGACGGATATTACAGCCTGGGCGCAATCGCGCAGAAGAAATTCTATCCCGCTCTGATGACGGCCCGTGTGAACGCCAGCATGAAGCCGGATGAACCGGGTCCGCTGAAGGACAAAAAGGCCAAAGCCGAGTTGTCGGCGAAATACATGCCTGTGATCGACGACGGGATCAAGAACCTGCAGAAGGCTCTGGATATCGACAAGGAAAGCGACGACGCCATGGCCTACATGAACCTGTTGATTCGCGAGCGCGCGGATCTGGCGGACGACAAGGATTCTTACAAGAAACAAGTGGATGAGGCCGACTCCTGGCTGCAGAAGGCGCTCGATACCAAGAAGATTAAGCAGGAGCGCTCGGAGAAGAAGACCGGCGGCGGCATCATCCAGGAATAGTTGTCCGCGAGTTGTTGGATTATTGACGCCGCTCCCTGCAAAATGGGGGCGGCGTTTTTCTTAGGCGGCGCGCGAGACATTTGACGGCGTCCGCTACACTAGTGTTAAGCATGCCCGATTCGACCCAGGCCGTCGAGCTTCCGGCGGCACCCGTCCCTCCCGCGGGGTCCGACGAAGTCGGCCGTCTCTACGCGGAATTAAAGACCCGCGTGCATGAACTGCGGCCCACGGAAGACCTAACAGCGCTCCGCAAAGCCTTCGAGTTCGCTTCGGCGCGCCATGAGGGCCAGAAGCGGGCTTCGGGCGAGCCTTACATGGTGCATCCGTTGCTCGTGACCCGGCAACTGGCCGACATGAACATGGACCTGGTGTGTCTTGAAACCGGTCTGCTGCATGATGTGGTCGAAGACACGAGCGCCACCATCGCCGAGATCAAAAAAGAGTTTGGCGACGACGTAGCGCGGGTGGTCGACGGCGTCACTAAGCTGAGCAAGTTGAATCTGGCTTCGCGCGAGGAACGCCAGGCGGAAAGTGTCCGCAAGATGCTGCTGGCGATGGTGAACGACATCCGCGTGATCATGGTGAAGCTGGCGGACCGCCTGCACAACATGCGCACGCTGGGTTCGCTCCCTGCAGAAAGGCAGGAGCGCATCGCGGCCGAGACCATGGAGATTTATGCGCCCATCGCGCACCGTCTCGGCATGGGCAAAATCCGCGCGGAACTGGAAGACCTGGCGTTTCGGATCTTGGAGCCTGAGGCATCGAGCGGCCTGCTCAAAGAGTTCGAATCCGCGCACGCTACCAATGAAGAATTTCTCAAAGATATCAAGCACACGGTGGAACAACTGCTGGCGCGCGAAGGGATTCCGGCGCGCGTCGACGGCCGCTTAAAGCGCGCTTACTCGGTGTTCCAGAAGCTGAAGCGCCAGAAGATCGGGCTGGATCAGGTTTACGATCTCCTGGCGGTGCGCATTATCACGGATTCGGTCAAGAACTGCTACGCGGCGCTGGGCGTAATCCACAATGAGTGGCATCCGATTCCTGGCCGCATCAAGGATTTTATCGCGATCCCGCGGCCGAACTTATATCAGTCTCTGCATACCAGCGTGATGGGCCCCGGGGGCCGGCACTTCGAGGTGCAGATTCGCACCGATGAAATGCACCGTGTGGCGGAGGAGGGAATCGCCGCGCACTGGAAGTACAAAGAGGGGCGCCGCGGGGCGGCTGAAGACGACCAGCGCATTACCTGGCTGCGGCAATTAGTGGAATGGCAGAGGGAAATGCACGACCCCGGCGAGTTCATGTCAACCTTGAAGGTTGACCTGTATCCAGAAGAAGTATATACATTTACTCCTAAGGGTCGCGTAATTACTTTGCCACGCGATGCGACACCGATTGACTTTGCATACGCGATCCACTCCGACGTCGGCAATACCTGCACCGGGGCCAAAGTGAACGGCCGCATCGTGCAACTGAAGTACGCGCTGCGGAACGGCGACGTGGTGGAGGTCCTGACGCAGGCGGGCCACCTGCCGAGCAAAGACTGGCTGGCGCTCGTCAAAACCTCGCGGGCGCGCAACAAGATCAAGCACGTCATCAACACCACCGAACGCGTCAAAGCCATCGAGATCGGCGAGAAATATCTGGAGCGCGAAGCCCGGCGGTTCGGCGTGGCGCTCAGCCGCATTGCGGACGCGCAGATGGAAGCGGTGGCGTCTGACTACGGCGTGAGCAAGATCGAGGACCTGCATGCGGCGCTCGGCTACGGCAAGTATTCCGCGCGCCAGGTGCTACAGAAACTCGCGCCGGATCAAGTTAAGCCAGAAGTGCCGGAGACGGCTGCGGCGCCGCTTGAGCCTTCCGGTTTAGCTCCCGCGCCACGGCTGACCCCGGGTGGCGAGGACCTGATCATCAAGGTGAAGGGCGTCGACGACCTGCTGGTTTATCGCGCCAAGTGCTGCAACCCGATCCGAGGGGAAGCGATCGTGGGCTATGTGACGCGCGGCAAGGGCGTAGCGGTGCATTCGCTCCACTGCACCAACGTGCAGAACCTGATGTATGAAGTGGAGCGCAAGATTGACGTCGAATGGGCGCGCGCGGCGACGGAGATGTTCGAAGTAAAGCTGCTGATACACACCGAGGACCGTCCGGGTATCCTGAATCAGCTCACCACGGCATTGTTCGGCGAGCAGATCAACATCCGTAGTCTCGAAGCGCGCGGCGACGACGAGCGCGCGGCCGATGGCGCCATCATCGACGTCACCGTCGAGGTTCGCGACAAGAAACAATTGGAGCGCATCGTTTCCGCGGTCCGCCGCATTTCAGGCGTGCGCGATATTGAGAGAGTAAATCAGTGAATCACCCTTCCCAAGAACCCGAACACATCGCCATTTCGAAATCCAAAGGCATCAAGATCGACTGGAAGGACAACCATCATAGCCAGTATGGCATCGCTTACCTGCGTGATGAATGTCCTTGCGCGACTTGCACCGGAGCGCACGGGACTCCTCCACAGAAATCGAATTATGGAAACGAGGAATTGTTTCCGATGTACAAGCCCAAGCTGCACATGAATGAAGTGGAAGCCGTGGGCGGCTATGCGATTCGCATTGACTGGTCTGACGGGCACAACACCGGCATTTATTCCTTCGACCACTTCCGCCGGATTTGCCCCTGCGACGAGTGCCGCGCCGCACGAGGCTGAAGGCTTAAACCTTCCAGATAATTTGTCCGGCGACGATGGTCGCCACGGGTCCGCCGCGGAAACTGGCGCCGTCGAATGGCGTATTGCGGCTTTTGGAGAACGATTTGTTGACGTCGTAAGCCCACTGCCGTTCCGTCGAGAACACGGTGACATCGGCGGGCGCGCCGGGCGCCAGCGTCCCGCGATCCAGTCCCAAAATGCGGGCAGGGTTGACGGTGAACAATGCGATAAGCCGAGTGATATTGATCTTGCCGCTGTGAAGCAAGCGGTCAAGCGCAATGCCCAGCGCTGTTTCGAGGCCGATGATGCCAAAGGGGCATTTCTCAAATTCCTGCATTTTTTCGCTACCGGCGTGCGGGGCGTGATCGGTGGCGATGGCGTCGATGGCGCCGTTGACAACGCCCTCGACGACCGCGTTCACATCGCCTGACGAGCGCAGCGGGGGCTTCATTTTGTAATTGCTGTCGTAGGGAATCATGCCGGCGTCGGTCAACGTTAAGTGATGCGGCGTCGCTTCCGAGGTGACCGCGAGCCCGTTGAGCTTGGCGTAGGCCACCATCTCCACCGAATGGCGTGAAGAAATGTGCGCCACGTGGTAGCGCGCGCCGGTGACTTCGGCCAACAGAATATCGCGCGCGACCATCACGTCTTCTGACGAACCGGGAATACCGCGCAACCCCAGACGCACCGATTCGACGCCTTCGTGCATGTCGCCGCCCGCGCTCAGATGGAGGTCCTCACAGTGATTGATCACCGGCATGTGGAAGCTGCGCGCGAACTCCATGGCCCGCCGCATCAGTTGCGCGTTCATCACCGGGCGGCCGTCGTCGGAGATGGCGACCGCACCGGCCTGGCGCATCGAGCCGATGGCCGCGAGTTCTTCGCCTTTACTGCCGCGCGTAATGGCGCCGATGGGGAATACGTTGACCATCGCGTGCCGCCGCGCCTTTTCGATGATGTAGGTGGTGACGGTGGGGCTGTCGTTCACCGGCGCCGTGTTGGGCATGGGACAGATGGACGTGAATCCACCGGCAGCCGCCGCGCGGGCGCCGCTCTCAATGGTTTCCGAGTGTTCGAACCCCGGCTCGCGCAGGTGCACATGCATATCGATGAAGCCCGGCGCGACGATCAAACCGGTGGCGTCGAACACTTCCGCGTTGGCGGCCGACAGGTTCGGGCCGACGCCTTTGATGACGCTGTCTTCGATCCAGACATCGGCGATGGCGTCGTGCGCTGACGCCGGGTCAATCACGCGGCCATTCTTAATGAGCAGTGCCGGCATTCTGATCTCCACCTAAGACTCGTTCAAGCACCGCCATGCGCACGGAAATTCCGTTCTCCACTTGATTTAAGATAGCCGAGCGTTGGGAATCGGCGACCTCGGATGAAATTTCCCGGCCGCGATTGATGGGCCCGGGATGCATCACGATGGCGTCTGGTTTGGCCAGCTTGAGATGCTCCAGACGCAGCCCGTAGAACGGGAAGTATTCGCCGGCAGGGAATGCGGCTTCGTGCTGGCGCTCCAGTTGAACGCGCAGCATCATGATCACATCGGCATTGCGGATCGCTTCATCCATGTCGGTCGTCAAGGTCACGCCGGGCGCGAGCTGTTTCAATTCAGGCGGCAGCAGCGATGCTGGTCCGCACAGCACGATATGGGCGCCGTACTTCGCCAGCAGAAATACGTTAGAGCGCGCGACGCGGCTATGCGCGATGTCGCCGATAATGGCGACGCGCAGGCCTTCGAGTTGCTTTCCGCGATCGAGAATGGTGCGTGCGTCAAGTAGCGCCTGCGTGGGATGCTCATGCGTGCCGTCGCCGGCGTTGATAATGGGAATTCCCAGATGGCGCTGCAAAAAGTGCGGCGCGCCGGATGCCGAGTGCCGCATGATGATGGCGTCCGGCCGCATGGCTCCCAGCGTGTTCAGCGTGTCTACGAGCGATTCGCCCTTGGCAACGCTCGACGCTTGCGCGGTGATCGAAACCGCGTCGGCGCCCAGGCCTTTCGCGGCGAGTTCGAAACTGGTGCGGGTGCGCGTGGAGTTCTCAAAGAACAAATTCACCACCATGCGCCCTTTCAGCAAATCGAATTTGCGAAAGCGCTGCCCGGGGCCTACTTGGAAATGCCGCGCCCGGTCCAGGATGGCCTGCACCTCGTCGCGCGTTAGATCTTCAATTCCCAGGAGGCCTTTCATGGCCCTTTTAGTCAACCCTCTCCACTAGCAACACCTTTTCCATGCCGTCGATCTCGTTGAACTTTACTTCGATGATTTCGCTGGCCGAAGTCTGCACGGTGCGCCCAATGTAGCGCGCTTCGATGGGCAGTTCTCGCCAGCCGCGATCGATCAGGACTAGCAGCTGCACACGCGACGGCCGGCCCTGGTCGAACAGTGCGTCTAGCGCCGCGCGTATGGTGCGGCCGGTATAGAGCACGTCGTCCATCAGGATCACGTCCATCCCGGTGACCGAAAACGAAATGTCGGTGGAGTTCAAGACCGGCTGCTGCGAAACCGTCGACAGGTCGTCACGGTAGAGGTTAATGTCGAGAATTCCCACCGGCACCTTGCGGTGCTCCAGCGCTTCGATTTTCTCCGCCAGACGCTGGGCCAAGGGCACGCCACGGCGGCGGATACCGATGAAGGCCAACTTGGTCAGATCTTCCGTGCGCTCCAGAATCTCATGCGCCAGCCGGACCAGGGTGCGGTCGATTTCAGACGCGCTCATCAGTTGGGATTTTTCGCGGGTAACAGCCATAGTGGGGGTAAACGCTCCAGAGTAGCATACCCTCGCATCCCCTACAATGAGACAAACCGCATGATT
>JALYIB010000283.1 GCA_030775965.1 Acidobacteriota bacterium
CCAATTTGATTCGCATTTATGCCTTTCCTGTGCCCGGCTGCCCTAGGGTGAAACCATCATACGGTAGAGTCCGCTGAGGGTAAAAGGCGTTCGGTATATCCCGCTTAAAACCAGGATGTGGGTGATGTGCTCGAAACCACTCCAGCGGGGTTCACGCGAAATCCCAGCACATTAATCGTTATGGCCGACGTTTGGACCTTCATGGTGCCACGCCTGCCGACCAGTTGCGGATAGCGCTGCGTAATCGTAAACGCGACGTGTTGGCCGCGCGCGAGCGTTAAGGAATCAAGGACAAGTTGATTGCCGTTCTCATCGAAGAAGGTCAAGAATACGGACAGGCTGGAAAAGTTCTGTCCGTTCACCAATGCTACTCCCGTGGCGTACCCGTTCGTGTGATCGAACGGCAGTACCCATTGGGATTCTAAAGAGAAATCCAGCGGTTCTGAAACCTCCGTCGGCCGTGACGCGGTAGGCGGGCGATAGAACAGGACCGTACCCGCCACCGTTGCCCCAGGCGCAATAGCGAAGTTCCCGCCCGGAATCGAAAATATTGTTTCCATCAGCGCCCATCCCTGCCAAAGAGCGACCTGTGTTCCCGGCGTCGAAATAGTTACGCTGCCCCGCGCCGGAATCGTGCCATAAACGAACGTGCTGGTGCCAAGGTTCGTCTGGAGCGATTTCGCCGATCCATCTTCATTGAAAAAACTTAGTTTGTATTGGCTTGGGGTAGCGTCAATATTATTCAGCTGGATCGAGCATTGCCAGCCGTCCCCATCCACCAGATGCGATATCACGCCGCTTTCGCCCGCGAACATCGATTGCTGGGCGTGAAGCGAAAGCGCAGCAATCGACAGCAATAATGCGACTTTCATTTGCCTCCGATGACGATATGGTTTAGGAGCTTAGCGCAAGCTTCGGCAGCGCTTCTTTTGCCCCGCATGGCGCTGGGCTTGTTGGCGGAGCACGTCCATATAACACTCCCGGTCGCCACATCCGAAAGCACAATGGAGAACTCTTCGCTGGATCGTCCATCGTGCGCGATTAGAATCTTGGCCCACCCAGCCTTCTGGCTCTCCGCGCTCCCGGTAAAGGCAAGCTGTGCCTGTGATCGGTCGAGCGTGATCGTCAATGGGACGTGCTTGGCGGCAATTGCCGACATGAAATATACCTCGAATCCTCCCATTGGTTCGACGTAGACTTTGGTGCCAGCAGGCAGCAGGCCGTTTGTGGGCTTGGCGGCGAAGAGGCTCGCAGCGCAAACCAGAAGACTTGAAATAAGCTTGGCTTGCATGTTGTTCTCCCTCCGATCTATTTCATTTCTGTTCCAATTCCCCAAACTCTAGTGAGGTTGCCGAAACTTGGCAGCATCCACGGCGGCGTTGGCCTGCACATCCTTTAAGGTGACGATCGAGCGCCCATCCAGCCAAGTGACGGTCCAGCGAAAGGGCATCTTCACGCCGGCAACCTCGCGGTAATCGGCATAGTCGACCTGGGTTGGACTGAGCCCTACCGGCGAATCGGCGTAGCGCACGGAGCGCACGAGCAACCCAGTCTCTGAATCGAAGTACAAATTCACCGGATAGCGCCCGTCGCTGGTTGCCTGGATCACCTGAACGTCGCGATCGTCAATGGTAGCTGGGGTCCCCGCCCTCCACTGGCGCAGCGACTGCTTCATTCCGGCGGGGAAGTTAAGCACCGCGTCGAGGCGCGCCCCATCCAAATCGCCGGCGGCTAAAGCGGTCAACGTCACCGGACGGTCGGTAGCCGGGGCCGCGATCCACCCCACAGTGCCATCGAAAATGGTGGCACTCGGCCCCTCGTCGGTATGCACCACCTGAGCCCGCTGATTGGGCGCCTTCGCGTACAGTTCCAACGGCAGTTTCTGCGCACTCGCATAACCTTGCACCACGCCCTTCGCTACGAAGCTGGTAAGCGCCGCCAGCCGCCGCTCTCCGCCCAAAGCCTGAATATACTTGTCCAAAACGAGATCCACAGAGGGCGCGTTCGGTCCACTCGCCAGCAGCCGATCCGGCTCGAGCGCCGGGGGAGTGCTGTACAGCTCCGTCAGGCTAGGGGTCACCTGCGGACGTTCGCCGCCGCGATGGCAGGAATAGCAGGTCAACATCCGCCGCCCGCCAAAATAGTTCTTGTTGATGGCGGCTGCCATGGCGATCATTCCGCGCGTCCTGGTCTTGTTGGGATGATCGTCGGCATAGCGAGCCCAGTCGCCGCCCGCTTCCTCGACATGGCAGTAGTTGCAGCTTTTTCCCGTCGACGCCGAGAAGAATCCCATGGTTGCCATGAACTCATTCACCGAAATGCCCTTAAGCATGCGGACGTCTTTGAGGACATCCTCCACCATTACCGGCTTGGGCGGCGTCTGCGCGCTCAAAACGCACGCCGACGCGATGCCCAGCCATCCAATCTTTATTCGCATGTTATTTTTTGTTAGCCGCGCCGGGCGAAGCATGCTTCCGATTATATTCCGCCGTCTCCGAAGGCGAACACATCATTTCCATGAGATCGGTGGTCGGAGGCATCAGTTTAAAATGCAGTTTATCCAGCGCTACCCAAGGCTTGGTGTAATACTTAGGATCGTCAATGATCATGGTGAGTTCCAGATTGTCGCGATCCACTCTGTGGTACTGCTCCTCAACCCGCAAATCTTCACTATGCACCCGGCCCGCGTTATCGAGCCAGGTTCTCTCATCGGTCCCGTTGGTCTCGACCACGAAAGTGGTGTCGTCTTTCCAGTGGCCCACCGAGTACCCGTACCAGCGCGGATCGGGGTCCTTCGCAAGCTGCCGCCCGTCCGTCCAGATCACGCGGTACACCCGGCCGTAGGTGTACAGCATCACCACCTGAAATTGCGTTTGAAGAATCTGCGTCGTCCGCAACTCAAATAGATTCTCCCGCGGGAACCCCTGGGGATCGCAAATGTGCGCGGGATCGTTGTCGTCGACCGATGCCACTTGGGTAGGCCCGTTGGCGGGCCGGTGCTTTTTAAAGGCCTCGAGCCCGGCGGCGGTATAAGGCAGCTCGTGCTCCGGCTTGCCATCCGCCGGCATGTGCATCGCCCCGTTCCCCTGAATGCCATTCGCCGTCTGCCAGATTCCAGAGATATCGCGCGCGGGCGTCTGTGCATTCCCCAGCAGCGGTAACAAGCATGCGGCTATACCTGCAGCCCAGCGGCTCACGGTTTGGCTTCTCCCGGTGCCGGACCCGTGCCGACATACGTTTTGCCGTTCACCGTGACGCGCTCGATCCGCCCGATGGGCTCGCCGTTCTTAGCGGCTCTCATCGTGAGCGTAACCTCGTCGCCCGCCTTGAACATTTTCCGGCTCCAGCCCCGCGCGATCATGTCTGGCGGATTGCCGACCTCGGCCACCCAATGCACGCTGCCGCCCTTGTCGTCCTTAACATCGAACTCCAGCAAACAATGCGGATTGCTCCAGGTCCACTCGGTAACGGTTCCTTTCGCCGTCACCTCTTTCCCGTTGTCGTAAATCGCGCTACCGTGGTGCGCGAAGGCTGCGGGAACAAGGATTAGCCCGCAAGTGATCAATAAAATGGTGCCGACTGTATGTTTCACACCTTACCTCCGCTATCCAATCTAACACGGGGCAGCGTACGCCGCACTTCCACGTAGAACGTCCGCTTCCACCCCGAATCACTGCTCCCCTGGCTTAAGAATCACGCGTAGACCAGTGGCCCGCAACCGCCGTAAATGGAATGTCATTTCCGCTCGAAGCGGGCGATGGGCGCGGGCAGTTCAGGCGCAAAGGACAGGGAAGGCACGCGCCGAATGCTAACATAAACCAAGCAGGCTGGCGTAGCTCAGTAGGTAGAGCATCTGATTTGTAATCAGAGGGTCGGGGGTTCAATTCCCTCCGCCAGCTCCATGCACTAGGTAACACTTTTGGCGGCCCAAAGGGTTTTTCAAGGGTCTGCCGAGTCCTTTCTGTCCGACCCGCG
>JALYIB010000284.1 GCA_030775965.1 Acidobacteriota bacterium
GCTCCCGTGAACGCATAGCCCGATTGCCACCGTTCCTCCAAATGTGATAAAACAATCACGTCCGGGGAGAGAGTCGATGTCAGTTCGTGCCTCCGCCGCCGCCTGCTGCAATCAGGCTCGCCCGCTCAACCCAAGCGCTCAAACGGGGACGATATGAGCCAACCCAACCTCGCCCTACGAAATAACCTCGGCGGTTTTCCCAGGACCGAAAGATGGCTCCTGAGTCAAGTCTTCAAAGCCATCGGCCCCGCCCCCATCCGCTTGGCCTTCAAAGACGGCGAAGAAATGGTCCCGCCCGGCGTCATCCCCCGCGCCACCATTCTCATCCGCGACCGCCAAGCCCTCATTGGCTTAATGCTGGATCCCGAAATGGCCTTCGGCGAAGCCTACGCCGACGGCCGCATCGACGTCGAAGGCGACTTGGCCGAAGCCCTGGAAGCCGTCTACAAATCCTGGCCCACTGGCGCCGGCTCCACCCGGTACCAGCGCCTGACATCGAAGTGGATAGACCGCAGCCAGACCAACACCCTCGACGGCTCCCGCAACAACATCCACCTCCACTACGACCTGGGAAATGATTTCTACCGCCTCTGGCTAGATGAGCAGCTAGTCTATACCTGCGCCTATTTCCCCACCCCTTCAGCAACTCTCGAAACCGCGCAAGCCGCAAAACTCGACTACGTCTGCCGCAAACTCCAACTCAAGCCCGGCGAGCGCGTAGTAGAAGCCGGTTGCGGATGGGGCGCGCTAGCACTCCACATGGCGCGCTATTACGGAGTCTCCGTAAAAGCCTTCAACATTTCTCACGAACAAATTTCCTACGCCCGCCGCCGTGCCGCCGCAGCCGGCCTAAGCGATAAAGTCGAGTTCGTGGAAGACGACTGGCGCAACATCTCCGGCAATTTCGACGCCTTCGCATCGGTAGGAATGCTCGAACACGTCGGCGTCCAGAACTTCGCGCATCTGGGCGATGTCATTCATCGTTCCATCGGCGAGTCCGGCCGCGGCTTGCTCCACTTCATCGGTAAAAGCCACAAAGGCGTTTTCAGCCGTTGGATCAGAAAACGCATCTTCCCCGGCGCCTACGCCCCCACGCTCGACGAGGCCCTGAACGTTCTCCAGCCCCACAACTACGCCGTCCTCGACGTAGAAAACCTCCGCCAACACTACGCCCGCACCCTGGAGCATTGGCTCGAACGCTTCAACAAATCCTGTCAGCAAGTGTCCGCCATGTACGACCCGTGGTTCGAACGAGCCTGGCGCCTGTATCTAGCCGGATCGATCGCCGCTTTCCGCGCCGGCACCCTCCAGATCTTCCAGATCTCTTTCGCAGGCCCCACCCGCCAGCCAATCCCCTGGACCCGCGCCCCGCTTTACACCGCAACAGAGGATTCCAAATGGACGAATGCGACGTCCTGATCGTCGGCGGCGGTCCCGCCGGCTCGTCCTGCGCCTGGGCCTTGCGCAATTCCGGCTTGGACGTCGTCATCCTCGACCAACATATTTTTCCCCGCGATAAAATTTGCGGCGGCTGGATTACCCCCGCCGTTCTGGAACAACTGGAAATTGACCCCTCAGAATACGCGAGCCAACACCTTCTCCAACCCATCACCAGCTTTCGAGTAGGCCGCATCGGTGGCCGAGCCGTGGAAACCGCTTATGGCAAGCCCGTAAGCTACGGCATCCGCCGCCGCGAATTCGACCACTACTTATTAAAACGCTCCACCGCGCGCTTGCTGCTAGGAAAACCGTTAACCAGCCTGACCCGCACCGCCCACCACTGGCTCGCCAACAATCAAATCCGCGCCGGCATAGTAATAGGAGCCGGCGGACACTTCTGCCCCGTAGCCCGCTTAGTAGGAAACAAGAAACCCGCGGAACCCGCCGTAGTAGCCCAAGAAATCGAATTCGAAATGGACCCCGCCCAGCAGTCCGCCTGCCGCGTACAAAGCGAAATGCCGGAATTGTACTTCTGCTCCGATATGAAAGGCTACGGCTGGTGCTTCCGCAAAGGCAGCGTCATGAACATTGGTCTAGGCCGAGCCGATCCCCACACCCTGACGGCCTACGTAGCGGACTTCCTGCGGTTCCTAAAATCCACCGGCCGAATCGCCTTCGACGTGCCTCCGATGCGCGGCCACGCCTATCTCTTGCAAGGAACCTCCACCCGCACGATAGTAGGTGACGGAGTCCTCCTGATCGGTGACGCCGCCGGCCTAGCCTACCCGCAAAGCGGTGAAGGCATCCGCCCAGCAGTAGACTCCGGCCTCTCCGCCGCCAACGACATCCGAGCCAATCGCCTCAGCGCCTACTCCACTCACAAACCACAACCCTGGCGCCACATCCCCACAGCAATAATCACTCCAGCCGCCCGCCTGCTCCTAACCACCCATTGGTTCGTCCGCAACGTAGTCCTAAACACCTGGTTTTTAAATAGGGACGGAGCCTGATTATTGCCCCAAAGTGGAAATTACCGCTTTGATACCGAAAAACTACTTCCCCGCGGGCGGACTTTCCTTAGTAGTATCCTCAGGCAGCGCCTCTGGCACATCCCCAAACTGGATATTAGTCTCCGCCCCGAACCGGTTGTACAGCCTGAATTCAACCTCGTTCTTAACCAGAAACTTCCCCTCGCGCGACCGAATCTCCGACTTCAACGGCAGCAAGTACGGCTGCCCCGAAATCTTCATGAAGTCGTAGTTCATATCCAGTTCCACGCTCTGCACTGGAAAATCCGCCGGCAGGTTTTCCACTTCCAGTTTGATACGCATCACCATTTTGGTATCGCGATCCGCGTAAACCAACCCGTGATACCCCGCAATCACCGTCCGCTGCACCGACTCAGAATAAATGGAGTATTGCGAATGCAACTGCTGCACGTGAAAGCTGAACACATACATGCGCTTCCCGCGTAGCGTCGCCCACCGCTCCCAATTGAACTCGGTATCCGTCTGCGGATCGAAAATCTCCCTCAGCATGCTCCCAAACTCGCCCGAAGAACTCGCCCCATTCTTCTGCTCATGCTTGACCTTGCCCGTCACCGGCACGCCATTGATCGAAACAACTTTATAATCTTCCTTTTGCTCGAAATAACTAAGCCGTTCCGCAATCGTGTCGATCAACCGGAAGTTCTCCAGCCCGCTAGCGTCCCCATACCGCCGCGTCACCTGCAGACAAATAAAATTGGGAAGCCCCTTGACATAGTTCCGCGCCCCCTCCGTGATGTCCGCGAGAATTTGCTTCTGCTCGATTGAATCCGGCGCCGGCAGCCCCGCCACCACCACTTTCGGAGCCGGCGGAGGCGGCGCCTCCAAACTAGCTGACTCCGTAATCAACCCCTTCAACGCCGCCACGGTCTGCGGACCCGCACCCATCCCTTGCAGATCCTCCACCTGCCGCGCCTCCAGCCGGTTGGAAAGCTTGACGTTTTTCTTGATGAAATTGGCGATAGCGCGGTCGTCATGCCGCAACTGTACAGAAGATTTGACGAAGCTAACCAGTTGTTCAACCGTCAGCTTGCTCTGCGCCCACACCCCGCTGGAGAGAACAACCAAGAGCCCCAGCTGTGCCATCCTGCGTGTCATTTGGCTTCCGTGTTCTTATTATCCTCCGGCAAAGCCTCGGACGCCTTGTCAAAAATGATACTGGTATCCGCCCCGAACTTGTTATACAGCCGGAACTCCGCCTGATTCTTCATCGTGTTCCGCCCGTCGCGCATCCGCATATCCACCTTCAACGGCAAAATAAACTTCACGCCCGAAAGCGAAATTGAGTCATAGTCCAGCGTCTCCGAAGCGCTCCGAATCGGAAAATCCTCCGGGATATCGTCCGCCTCCATAGTGATTCGCATCACGCTGTTAGTGTCCCGGTCCGCATAAATCAAGCCGTGATACCCCACCGTAATCGTCCGCTTCACCTCTTCGGCGGTAATGCTGTACCTCGAATTTTCCAGCCGCACGCGAAAACTAAACACGTGCATCACGTGTTCCCGCAGCTTCCCCCAGCGCTCCCATTGAAACTCGGTGTGGCTCTCCGGACTGAAAATCTCGTACAGCATGCTGCCGAACTCGCCGCTCGACGTCGCCCCGCCCAACTGCTCATGCTTGCGATTCGAAA
>JALYIB010000285.1 GCA_030775965.1 Acidobacteriota bacterium
GTTCCGGGGATACCGGACGGGATTGGCTTCCGCATGCCGGATGTGCCGCGGGTGATTGTGGGGCTGCGCAGTCCCATGCTGGGCGTGGAAGCGGAATCGATTGACGGACAACTGGCGCAGTATTTCGGCGTGAGCGACGGCGTGCTGGTGCGCACGGTGATGAAGGGCTCGGCGGCGGAGAAGGCTGGGGTCAAGGCGGGCGATGTGATTTTCAAGGTGGACGATGTGAAGGTCGCGACGCCGGCGGAGATTTCGGCGCGGCTGCGGGCGGCGCACGGCAAGCCGATCCCGGTGGCGCTGATGCGCGAACGCAAGGAAATGAGCTTGACGGTGGAAGCTCCCGAAGCGCCGCGGTTGGGACGCGCGGAACCGTCTCACGTGGATCAACAATAATCGACCAGCCATAGACGGTCTTAGATCCCCCGCGGCTGGGGCCAGCGTTTTTCCATGTAGGCGCGCAGGCGCAGAATGGCCTGGGACTTCAATTGGGAGATGCGGGATTCGTGCAGGTGCAGGATTTTCGAGATCTCGCGCAGGGTTAGTTCCTCGTGATAGTAGAGATTGAGGACGGTCCTCTCGACTTCCGGCATTTTGGTGATGGCCATGGCGAGCAGTTTCTTCAACTCGCTGCGTTCGAGCAGGCGCGAAGGCCAATCTTCTTCATCGTCGGAGATGAAGTTCAGAAGATCGCGCCGATCTTCGTCTTCTGACGCGCTTTCAAAGCTCCCTAGATTGAGGCCGCGGATTTCCACCAGCCATTCGTGATACTCCTCCAGCGCGAGGCCGAGTTCGGCGGCGATTTCTTCTTCGCTGGGCGAGCGTTTCAGGCGATGCTCGGCGGAAAGAATGGCGGACTCGATTTGTTTGGAGCGGCGGCGTTGCTGGCGCGGGGCCCAGTCGAGTCCGCGCAGGCCGTCGAGGATCGCGCCACGGATTTTGTACTCGGCGTAGGTTTTGAGCTTCACGTTATGGGAGGCGTCGAAGCGGTCTATGGCGGCGATCAGGCCGACGACGCCGGTGGACACCAGGTCGTCCAGACTGACGCTTTCCGGTAAGCGCTGGTGGATGCGGCGGGCGATCAGGCGCACTTGTGGGAGATGCTCCAGGATGAGCTGCTCGCGCACTTCGGCCGAAAGCGGGGCCGGGTTCCGGGAAGCGCCGGACCTGGTTTCAGAAGAGGTTTCGCGCTCCGCAGCCGGCTTCATACAGCCCTTCTTTCGGTAGCCATCAGGGGCGGGACGCGTCCCAGTTTGACAACCATTACGGGATTGTGTCTTATCGGCACGGTTCGTAGTGGAAATGATGTTTTTCGCTTCTGTTCCTTATATTGGCGGGGGAATACGACGAAAATCGTAGGCCTTACGGGTACCGAAAGAGGATGGATTCGTTCTGAATTTGCCATGTCGGACGCTATAGGTGCACACGGGCAGCCAACGGTGGCGGATAAATGGGAGGATCTTTCTGGCAGGCGGGCTTAAAGGAAAAAAGCGGCCCGCGCGGAGGAGGAACGCGGGCCGCGGGGGAGTTACTTTTCGGCGCGGAGATTGTTAGTGACCGAAAAGACTCCGGATACGCTATTGGCGGCCATGAAGGCGAATTGCCGATCGGCGTTATTGAGCACTACGCCGTCGAGGGTGACGTGGCCGTTCTTCACGACGATGCGAATGGAGGGTTGCACACCCTGAAAGTACTTATCGAGCGGGGCGGTACGAAGCATGGTGCGCAGGGTCCGCACGCGGATCTGGTCATCGAAGTTCGAAAGCGGCAGCACCTCGATGTTGTTCTCGACGCGGGTGACGCCTTGGACGCCTTTTACGGCCTGTCCAGATTGTGTTTATCGACCGGCTGCGTGACTTCGCCGGAAAGCGTTACGACGCCGTTTTCGATCTCCCAGGAGGGGTTATCGAACACGCCGATATAAGGGACGGTCAAGATTTCGTGCCGTACCCGTTCCTCCATGGTGCGGGGATGCGAGGTGGGTCCGGCGAACAGGGCCGCGCTCATTAGGGCGAGGCCCAGAGTTAATTTTTGCATGGGATTTTTTGGTGTCTTCATGGCTGTCTCTCTCACACTGTATTGGAC
>JALYIB010000286.1 GCA_030775965.1 Acidobacteriota bacterium
GGTCGCCACCTCGTCGGCCGGCGACATCACCGTGAAGCCGGGCAGCGCACAGGCCAGGCTCAAGTCCTCGACGCTCATCTGCGACGGCCCGTCTTCGCCGATCGAGATGCCGCTGTGGGTGCCGACAATTTTCAAATTCACGTTGGGCAACGCGGCGGTGACCCGCAGTTGCTCGAACCCCTTATTCAGCAGGAACACGGAAAAGCTGGACGCGAAGGGAATCTTGCCCACCGACGCGAGGCCCGAGCCGATTCCAACCATGTTGGACTCGGCGATGCCGCATTCGAAAAAGCGGTCCGGGAAGGCCTTGCCGAACTCAGCGGTGTAAGTGGATTTCGATAGATCGGCATCCAGCACCACGACGTTGGGGTTTACTTGGCCCAGCTCGGCGAGCGCCTTGCCGAAGGCCTCGCGAGTGGCGAGTCCCGGCTTCAGTTCGAATTTGGTTTTGGCAGGCATGATGGCGGTGTCCTTTGCTATGCCAGCTCGGCCAGAGCTCGCTTTTCTTCTTCGACCGTAGGAGCCGTCCCGTGGAACTTGGGATTGTTTTCCATGAAGGATACGCCCTTGCCTTTCACTGTGTGCGCGATGATCACCGTGGGTTGTTCCTTCATCGCCGCGGCCTCGGCAAAGGCTTTCTGAAGCGCCGCGATGTCGTGGCCGTCCACTTCGATCACGTGCCAGTTGAAGCTGCTCCATTTTTCGGCGAGCGGGCTTTCATCCATGATCTCTTTCACGAAGCCGTCGAGCTGAATGCGGTTGCTGTCGACGATCGCCACCACATTATCCACCTTATGAAAACCAGCGAACATGGCGGCTTCCCAAATCTGGCCTTCCTGAATTTCACCGTCGCCTAACATAACGTAGGTGCGCGAAGGGCTCTTGTCGAGCCGCGCGGCCAAACCCATGCCGATCGCCAGCGACAAGCCTTGGCCTAACGAGCCGGTAGTGGCTTCGAGCGCCGGCAGGAAGCGCACATCGGGATGGCCCTGGTAAATCGACCCCAGCTTGCGCAGCGTGTTGAGTTGATCCTTGGGGCAGTAACCGCATTCGGCCATCACCGCGTAAAGGATCGGGCAGCAGTGGCCCTTCGACAGAATGAAATGGTCACGGTCCTTCCACTTAGGGTTGGCGGGATCGTGGCGCATCACGTCCATGAAGAGGGTTACCACGATCTCGACCGCCGAAAGCGATCCGCCGGGGTGCCCGGATTTCGCGTCCGTGATCATTTCGATGACTTCGCGGCGCATGCTTTTGCAGAGGGCGGCGAGTTCGGCGGGGTTGCTCGTGGTCTGCATGTGTCTCTACTTTAGCATCGGTTAAACTGGGCGAATGTCTGTGGTGGAGGGGCTCGATGCAGCCAAGGGCAAGTTCGGCGCGAAAGCCGCACGGGAAGTGGTGGCCCTGCTGAAACGAGCCGGGCAAACGCGCTTTCGCAATCCCCAGGAGCTGATCCAATTTCACGAGACGGTGCTGTTTTTGAGAGCGTATCCGCAGAGCGCTCGCGTGTTGCGGGAAGCGGATCGAATCTTAGATTCGTTCGCCGGGCGTTTGCGCGGGATGCCGGGTGAAGAATTCGAATACGCGGAGATTTCGGGGATCGCGGGCACCGGGTTGTCGACCAACTTCAGTTATCCCTTTGCGAAAAGCCTCGCCCAGCGGCATGGGGGCAACGTGCGCTTAGATTGGGCGCAATATCAGCACTCCGATCGCCTAGGTCCGATTTTGGCGCGTCTGATTCCGCAGTCCTTCGAGGATTGGGCCATCGGTCCGCATCCCGACTGGCGGAGCTGGTACCAGAAAGCGGGCGGCACTCTGCCCTGGTTGATCGCGGGCGCGACGCCTGAAGTGTACGACCTGTTGGAGTTGCCGGTGCGCTGGGAACTGGCCGAAACAGGAGCGTCCCGTTCGAGCGCGCGGCTTGCGCGGAAGAAGATTTTTTATCACGACGGTCCGTTTCTCGCGCGTAAAGATGTGTCGATCAAAACCGAGTTCGCGTCGCCGAAGATCGCGATCCATCGTTTGCCTGGCGGGAAAGCACGGCGAGTGCTCGACGTCATCGTCGATGCCTCCGCCGTGCGCTATCGCGAACTCTACGGATTCCTGTATCCCGACGCCGCCAACGTGTTTCACGCGGATCTCGGCCGCGGCGTGGACTTCTACTTTTTCGGCGTCGCGCGCAAATGGAAGCTGCCGCGGCGCGAATACCGCGCCGGTATGTATTTCAAGAACGGTGTGCCGCTGGGCTATGTCGAAGTGCTATGGCCTCGCCGCCAAAAAGGCGGCCGCATGGAAGTAGGCTTCAATCTGTACTACACCTTTCGCCAGGGCGAGACGGCGTGGCTCTACGCTCGCTTGCTCAAGCTGTTCCACGAGCGTTTTCGCTTAGGTTCGTTTTTTATCGATCCCTATCAGTTGGGGCATGAGAACGAAGAGGCGATCGAGTCCGGATCGTTCTGGTTCTATTACAAGCTGGGGTTTCGTCCGGAAGCGCCGGAGGTCGCGCGCCTGGCGGAACGTGAATTACAGAAGATCGCGGCCGATCCAGGTTATCGAACGGGGCCCGCCCTGCTGCGGAAATTGGCCTCGGTACCGGTGGTCTATGCAGTTTCCTGACGTCCCGGCGAATTCGCATCGGCTTGGCACGCCACGCGTGCATTCTACTTCGCGGCGATCAGGGAAGGCACGCGGGCGGTAAGCGCCATCGAGTCTTCCATCGCGGCGGCCACGCGCAGCAAGAGATCTTCCTGGCCGGCGGCGGCAATCATCTGCAAACCGATAGGCAGGCCGCGGCGACTGAAGCCGCAGGGAATCGAAATCGCCGGCAGGCCCAGCGCGTTCATGACTCGCGTGAAGCGCGTGGCGGCGGTACGGACTTCTTCCATTGCGCCGCGGATTTCGACATTGATTTGTCCAATCTTGGGCGCTGTGATGGGCGTGGTGGGGGTGAAAATGCAATCCACTTGTTCGAACAATTTGGCGAACTGGCGGCCGACGCGGCGGCGGGTGCGCAGCGCTTCAATGTAGTCAATGGCCGGGATCGCTTGGCCTCGATCGAGCATCGCCAGCACGTCGGCCCCGAAGTCCGCGCGGCGGTCCAGATACGGGCGGACGGCGGTGGCGGCTTCGACCAGCAGACAAGTGGACGCGGCAGCGCGCAGGGCGTCCATGTCCGGCATCTCCACTTCGATCGCATGTGCTTTCAGGCCAGCGGAGGTCTGTAAGGCGGCGCGAACCGCGGTGTCCACTTCGGGGTCCACTTGTTCCATGAAAAAGTTCTTGGGCCAGCCAACGCGGAGTCCGGTCAAATCCGGATTCTCCGGCGGAACATAGCCGCTGGGGCCGTCCACCATCGCCTGAAACGCAATGGCGGCGCCACGAACCGTGCGCGTCAGCGGACCTACGTGATCTTGCGAGAAACCCAGCGGCAGCACGCCGCGGATATTGACGCGGCCGAAAGTCGGCTTCAATCCCACGATGCCGCAGAAGGACGCCGGCACGCGAATGGATCCACCCGTATCGGTGCCGGTGGTAAACGGAACCATGCCGGCGGCCACCGCCGCCGCGGACCCGCCGCTCGATCCGCCGGGAATGCGCGCGAGATCCCAGGGATTGTGGATCGCTCCAAAATGTGGATTGTTCGAAGTAATTCCGTAAGCCAATTCGTGGAGCCCCGTCTTTCCTACAGAGACCGCACCGGCATCGTGCAGCTTGGTGACGATGGCCGCGTCGCGCTGAGGAATGTAATCCGCGTAGATCTTCGACCCCGCCGTCGTGCGGACGCCTTTGGTGCGCATCAGATCCTTGTGTGCGATGGGAATACCGTGCAGCGGGCCGCGGTCGATGCCGCTGGCCAGTTCCCGGTCGCGCTGGTCCGCCTCCCGCAGCGCCGTCTCGCCGGTCACCGTGATAAAGGCGTTCAGTTTGGAATCCAAGCGTTCGATTTGCCGCAGCGACTCGGTCACCAGCTCCCGCGAAGATACGCGGCGTACCCGTAGATCCGCGGCCAGACTCTGCAGATCGTCCATGTGCCCAGTGTAAAGCCCGGCTAAAATAGGGTTCATGCAGCCCCTCACGCAGTTGAGTGACGAAGAGGAGCTGTTTCAATCCACGGTGGGCCAGTTCGCGCGCGAGCGGCTTGCTCCGCATGTGCGCGAAATGGATGAGTCCGGCGTCTTCCGCAAAGATTTACTGCAGGAACTGTTTGACCTGGGGCTGATGGCGGTGGACGTCCCGGAAGACTTCGGCGGACAGGGCGGCACTTTCTTCCAGACCATTCTGGCGATCGAAGAACTAGCCAAGGTGGACCCCTCTGTCTCCTTGA
Organism: Acidobacteriota bacterium; assembly: GCA_030775965.1. GTDB lineage: Bacteria > Acidobacteriota > Terriglobia > Bryobacterales > Bryobacteraceae > Palsa-187. The sequence continues at coordinate 4,325 of JALYIB010000286.1, forward strand.
TCGTCGATGTGCAAAACACGCTCTGCAACTCGGCGCTCCGCCGCTGGGGCACAGAGGAGCAGAAGCGCCGCTTTTTGACTCAACTGGCGCGCGACACGGTGGCGGCGTACGCGCTTTCCGAGGCCGGGTCAGGATCGGACGCCTTCGCTTTAGCAGCGCGCGCCATCGCCGACGGCGCTAACTATCGGCTCACGGGGCGCAAGCTATGGATCACCAATGCCGCCGAGGCTGGGCTGTTTCTGGTCTTCGCCAACGCCGATCCCGCGGAGGGCTATCGCGGCATCACGGCTTTCCTGGTGGAACGCGGAACTCCCGGGCTCACGATCGGCAAAAGAGAAGACAAACTGGGCATCCGCGCGTCGTCTACTTGTGAAGTGATTCTAGACGACTGCCGCGTGCCCAAGGAAAACGTGCTGGGCGCCGTCGGCAAGGGATATAAGGTGGCGATTGAAACGCTCAACGAGGGCCGCATCGGCATTGCCGCGCAGATGACCGGACTCGCGCAAGGAGCGCTCGATCACGCGCTCACCTACGCGAAACAGCGCAAGCAATTCGGCAAACCCATCGCCGATTTTCAGGGTGTGCAATTCGATTTGGCTGAGATGGCGGTGGATGTCGAAGCCTCCCGGCTGATGACCTATAATGCGGCGCGCCTGCGGGACGCGGGCCTGCCGTTCGTCACGGAGGCGGCCATGGCAAAGTATTTCGCGTCCCAGGTGGCCGAACGCGTGGCCTCGCGGGCCGTGGAAGTTCTGGGCGGAGTGGGGTTCAGCAAAGACTTCCCCGTGGAAAAACTGTATCGCGACGCCAAGATCGGCAGGATTTACGAAGGGACCAGCAATATGCAGCGGCTGACCATCGCCAAGGGGATTCTGGGCTAGAGGCCCGAAACCTTCGCCCGGCCAGTTTCGTCAGATCTATAGTAAAGGTAGACATGCGTATAAACGGCATCCTGGTCATGCTTCTGGGCGCGGCCGCTTTTGGCGCCGATAAGAAATACGAACTCTCGCAGGCGCAGATCGACGACATCGTGCAGAAGTTCGCGGCCAAGGAACTGCAATTCTCCAAGGCTCGCGAAGCTTACACCTATCGCCAGACCGCGCGTATCCAGGAACTCGACGACAACGGCGCCGTCACCGGCCGCTGGGAGACGGTGTCCGACATTGTCTTCAGCTCGGAGGGCAGGCGTACCGAACACGTGGTCCGCTCGCCGGTTCCCTCGCTGCGCAACATCATCCTGACGCCGGAAGATATGGAAGACATGAAGAGCGTCCAGCCCTTTGTTCTGACAACCCCGGATTTACCTAAATATTTGATCCGCTACCTGGGCCACCAGAACGTGGATGAGATCGGTTGCTACGTTTTCGCCGTGAAGCCGGTGAAGGTTGAGGGCAATCAGCGCTACTTCGCGGGCGAGGTGTGGGTGGACGACCGCGACATGCAGATCGTCAAATCCTACGGGCGCGGCGTAGGCTCGGCCAGCCGCAAGGGCGACAACCAGTTCCCGAAATTCGAAACCTACCGCGAGCAAATTGACGGAAAATACTGGTTCCCCACCTATACCGTCGCCAACGATACGCTGCATTTCAAGGAACTCGACCAGCGCATCCGCCAAACCATTCGCTACGAAGACTATAAGCAGTTCGGCGCCGAGACCAAGATCACCTTCGGCGACGAGGCCAAGGATGACGCCCATCCTGGGCAATCCAAGGCTCCTGCAACCGCGCCCTTGATCGCACCGCCGCCGCCCAAGAAGCCTTAGACGGCGAACGCACCGCAAAGTTTTAGCTCGGGCAAACCCCCTAATCCCCGGCCCGGAAACTGCCGATGGACGAGGGAAATGCCGCCCGCCCCACTCGACGCCAAGGAACGCAAGGAAATCGACCGGCTCAAAGGCACGTTCCTGGCGAACCTGAACCACGAAATTCGCACGCCCCTCAGCGGCATCCTCGGCATGACGGATCTGCTGCTTGAAACCCGTCTCGACGAAGAACAGCGCGATTACGTGTCGACGGCACGCCTCTGCGCCGAAAACCTGTTCCACCTGTTAAACGCCACGCTGGAATACTCGGCTCTCACCGCTGGGCACCTGCAACTCGACGAAACCGAATTCAGTTTGGCGGAGCTGGCGAAATCGGTGGTAGCCCAGCAGATTGAAAAGGTTCAAGCCAAAGGCATCGGTTTAACTTTCACCATCGGGCGCAAGTTGCCTACCACGGTGACGGGGGACGCGGCCCGCCTTCAACAAACCATTAACCATCTATTAGATAACGCGATAAAATTCACCCATCACGGCAGCGTCGAATTGTCCTTTTGGGGGGAGGGAGATACCCTGAAGATTGCCGTACGCGACACCGGCATTGGCATTTCTCCTGAGCGCAAAAGCCGCATCTTTGAATCCTTCCACCAGGTGGATAGCGGACTGTCGCGAAACTATCCGGGGCTGGGTTTAGGCCTGGCTCTGGTCCAAAAATTGACCGCCCTGATGGGCGGTGCAATCGAAGCGGAAAGCGAATTGGAAAAGGGCTCCACTTTCACCGTCAGCCTCCCGCTGCGCCCAGCCGCTGAGCCGGCCCCCTTTCTCGAACATCCCTCCGGCGAAGGTCCCGCGATTCTGGCGGTGGAAGACAATCCCGTAGGACTGACCGTTCTGAAGCATTCCCTGAAAGGCCGGCCGGTGCAGGTAGATACCGCCTCCGACGGCGCCGATGCCATCCGCGCGGCCTCCGAGCGCCATTACGAATTGATTTTGATGGATCTGCAAATGCCCAAAATCGACGGACTCGAAGCCACCGACGCCATTCGCCGGCTCCCCGGCTACCAAGACGTTCCTATCCTGGCGCTGACCGCCAACTATTCCGACGAAATCCGCCAACAGTGCCAGCAGCATGGCATGCAAGGCTTCCTCTCCAAGCCGGTTTCCAAAGTGGCGCTATGGGCGGAAGTTTCGCGCTGGCTGAATCTGACGCAATGACCGCGCCTACTCACTGGCGAAAGCATCGCCTCTAAAACTACAATGGTGCATGGCACCTCGTCGCATTGGGATTCTCACCGGAGGCGGGGATGTTCCCGGTCTCAACTCCGTCATCAAAAGCGTGGTTTACCGCGCTGCGGAGAACGGTATTGAAGTCACCGGCATCCGCCGGGGTTGGGAAGGATTGACCCACGTCAATCTCAATGACCCCTCTAGCCGCGCACATTATATTCTTCCCCTCACCCGCGAAAACACCCGCACCATCGATCGCGATGGCGGCACCATGCTGCACACCAGCCGCACCAATCCGTCGAAAATGAAGAAGCTGCCGGATTTCCTCTCGGGCGATAGTTATCCGCTCACCGGCGGCAAGTGGGACATGAGCGCCCAGGTGATCTCGAATCTCGAGGGCTTGGGTATCGAAGCCCTGATTGCCATCGGCGGCGACGATACGCTCAGCTTCGCGCATCGCTTGAGCCAGCTCGGCATGAAGGTGAACGCTGTGCCCAAAACCATGGACAACGACGTCCAGGGCACCGAGTATTGCGTGGGCTTTTCCACCGCCATCACGCGCGCCTCCGACGCCATTGCCCGCCAGTTGACCACCGTAGGCTCGCACGAACGCATCGGCATCTTTCGCGTCTTCGGGCGCGATGCCGGCTACACAGCGCTCTACACTGCATGGGTGACTGCGATTCGCTGCGTGATTCCCGAATACAAAGTGAACCTCGAAAAGCTGATCGATCTGCTGATGGCCGATCAGCGCCGCAATCCCAGCAATTACGCGCTGGTGATTCTCTCCGAGGGCGCGCAATGGGAAGGTTACAAGGTGGAGGAATACGGCGAGCCCGACGCCTACGGCCATCGCAAGAAAGCCAGCGTGGCGGAAACGCTCAGCACGGAAATCCAGCAGCGCACGGGCGCGGAGACAGTGGTGAGCGATCTCACCTACGACCTGCGCGGCGGCCCGCCGGATTTCATGGACAAGCTGATCGCGTCCACTTTCGGGAACATGGCTTACGAAGCCACGCTCGCCGGCCAGACCGGCTTGATGGCGGCAATTCACGAAGGCCGCTACGCCATGGTCGCGCTACCGGATCCCCAGCTCGGCCCCCGTAAGCTGGACGTGGCGACCATGTACAACACGGAACGCTACCGGCCCAATTACGCCGGGAAGACCGGGATGCCGGTGTTTCTGACGCGCGCCTAGCCAGGGAGCGAGCCGACGCTGACGGAGAGCGTATGAGAAAAGCGTATCTCGTTCCGCCGGATTCCGCGGCGCGGCGCGGCGCTACTTACCCGCTCCGAATAGCTTGGCGATGGGATCGAAGAACACATCGACCACGCGTTCCTTCAGCGGAATAATCGCGTTGTCCGTGATCTTGATTTCTTCCGGACACACCTTGGTGCAGCACTTGGTAATGTTGCAGTAGCCGATGCCTAGCTCGTCCTTCAAAGCCTGGCGGCGGTCGCCGGTATCGATTGGATTCATCTCCAACTGCGCCGTATAGATCAGGAAGCGCGGACCGATGAACTCATCGTGCAAATCGTGATCCCGCAGCACGTGGCATACATCCTGGCATAGGAAACACTCGATGCACTTGCGGAATTCCTGGGGCCGGTCGACGTCGGCCTGCTGCACGCGCCACGATCCATCGGCGGCATCGGGCTTGCGCGGCTTAAACTTCTGGATCTTCATCTTGACGCGGTAATTCCAGGAAACGTCCGTGACCAGATCTTTCACATGCGGAAAAGCCTTCATCGGCTCGACCGTCACTGGCTGCGTGAGGTCCAGCGTATTCAAGCGCGTCATGCACATCAACCGCGGCTTGCCGTTAATCTCAGCCGAGCACGATCCACACTTCCCCGCCTTGCAATTCCAGCGCACCGCGATGTCATTCGCCTGCTTGTGCTGGATGCTGTGCACGGCGTCGAGCACCACCATGCCGCTGGAGATTTCGGTGGTGTAGTCGACGAACTTGCCGCCGCCGCTGTCACCGCGCCAGATGCGAAAGGTCGCTTGATCGGCCATGCTACTTGTTCTCCTCAATCACTTGCTTCATGTCCTCGGTGAGCGGCACCACCGGGACGCGTTCCAGGTGCGGCTGTCCGTCGGGGCCTTTGCTGATACGCAGATTGTACTTGGCCCACTCGGCGCTTTTATCGGGATAGTCATCGCGGAAATGCCCACCGCGGCTTTCCTTGCGCTCGATTGCCGCCATCGCGATCATCTCGGAAATCACCAGCATGTTTTCGAGATCGAGCGCGGTGTGCCATCCGGTGTTGTATTCAATGTTGCCGGTGATCCCGGCTTTCGCGGCGCGCGCGCGCAGCCCCTTGATCTTTTCGAGCGCTTGCTGCATTTCGTTTTCCATGCGCACGATACCAACCAGATCCTGCATAAAATCCTGCAGCTCGTTCTGCACCGCAAACGGATTCTCGCCCGCCGCCCCGCGCTCGAAAGGAGCCAGCGCCGCCTTGGCAGCCGTATCCACTTGGCCCTTGTCCAGCTTTCCTGCCCCGTTTTCCTTGGCGAATTTCGCGGCGTATTCACCGGCGCGCTTGCCGAAAACCAGCAAGTCGGAAAGCGAATTTCCACCCAGCCGATTGGCCCCGTGCAACCCCGCCGCGCATTCTCCGGCAGCGAATAAGCCCGCTACCGAAGTCATTTGCGTATCGCCTTCCACCTGAATCCCGCCCATGATGTAGTGCGTCGTCGGACCCACTTCCATCGGCTCTTTGGTAATGTCCAGATCCGCCAGCTGCTTGAACTGGTGATACATGCTAGGCAGCTTTTTCTTGATGTGTTCGATCGAATTCGGCAGCTTTTCTTTGATCCACGCGATGTCAAGGAACACGCCGCCGTGCGGGCTCCCGCGCCCCGCCTTCACTTCGCGATTGATGCAGCGAGCCACGTGATCGCGCGTTAGCAACTCCGGCGGCCGCCGCGCGCTCTTGTCGCCCTGCGTGTAGCGCCAGCCTTCTTCCTCGTTGTCCGCTGTCGAGCTACGGTAGTTCTCCGGAATATCGTCGAACATGAAGCGCTTGCCATCTTTATTCCGCAGCACCCCGCCTTCGCCACGGACGCCTTCCGTCACCAGAATGCCCTTGACGCTGGGCGGCCACACCATCCCCGTCGGATGGAACTGGACAAACTCCATATCGAGCAAGGAAGCGCCCGCGTTGTAAGCCAGCGCCTGGCCATCCGCCGTGTATTCCCAACTATTGCTGGTCACTTTGAAAGCACGTCCCACGCCGCCGGTCGCCAACACCACGGCCTTCGCGGGAAACACTTTGAAGCGTCCACGCTCGCGATCGTAAGCGAACGCGCCGGCGCAGCGATTCCCGTCCATCAACAAAGTAAGAACCGTGTGCTCGGCGTAAACGTCGATGCCCTGGTGAATTCCGTGATCCTGCAAAGTGCGGATCATCTCTAGACCGGTCCGGTCTCCGACGTGTGCCAGACGCGGATAACGATGCCCGCCAAAATTGCGCTGCAAGATGCGGCCGTCTTTGGTGCGATCGAAAATCGCGCCCCAGGCTTCCAGTTCATGAACCCGCGCCGGCGCTTCTTTCGCATGCAGTTCCGCCATGCGGCAATTGTTCAGATACTGCCCGCCGCGCATGGTGTCGGCGAAGTGCACGCGCCAGTTGTCGCGGTCGTCGACGTTGCCCATCGCCGCCGCCATGCCGCCTTCCGCCATCACCGTATGAGCCTTGCCCAGCAGTGACTTGGTAATCACCGCGGTCTTGGCGCCGGCGCCGGAGGCTTCGATCGCAGCGCGCAATCCCGCGCCGCCCGCCCCGATCACCAGCACATCGTATTCGTGAACCGGAAACTCCGCCATGACTAAAGAATTCTCCAATCGTGCCAAACGCCCATCGAGCACAGGCGCACGTAAATATCGGTGAAACCCACGAAGAACATGCTCACCCAAGCCCACTTCATGTGATTGCGGTTCAAGCAGCTCACGCAATCGTAAGCGTTCTTGCGCACCGGCGAGCCCGACAAAACGTCTTTGATCCCGCCCACCAGATGCCGCAGCGAATGGCACCCGAAAGTGTAGCCGCCCAGCAAAATCGGATTCAGGATCAGCACCAGCGATCCCACGCCGATGCCGAAATGTTTGACACCGTCCGGACCCATAAACCACAACGCCCGGTAGCCGTCAAACAGCAGGATGAACACGAAGATAATCGCGAAGTACAGGAAGTAGCGATGGACGTTCTGCACAATCAGCGGGAATTTCTTCTCGCCGCGATAGGTCTTGCGCGGTTCGCCAACGGTGCAAGAGACCGGGTCCATCCAAAACGCTTTGTAGTAAGCGCCGCGATAGTAATAGCAGGTGAAGCGGAACAAACCGGGGAACGGTAGAATCAACATCGCCGCCGAGAACGGCAGGAATGCCGGCCACCAGGCGGGCGCCGAAGTGTAGAGCAACGGCGAGTACATCGGCGACAAATAATCCGCGCCGCCGCACTGCGTGGTGCACAGATAATTATTTCCCTGGAACGCCGCCCATGTCGCGTAAACGATGAAGGCCATGTACCCGAGAAACACCAGAATGGGTTCCACCCACCAATTGTCCGTACGGCGGGTGCTACCGAATCCCCCGTCTTTTAGGGGAACATCAATGCTAGACATGTTGAGTCTGACTCCTGCGGTTGAAAAAGGTGGGGCAACCGTTAAGGATAGCGCTGCGTTGCGCAATTTTCAACAGAGTCCCGGTTTCCCAAGGTTTTGCGTACGGCCGGCCTCAACTATTTAGATGCACTCACTGAGAGGACGACTTAACATTCGACGGAAGGATCGCGCTATGTCATTGTCTTTCCTAGTGATTGTGAACTCGCGCCAAACCGCCCGGCCCAACCACGCTGCGCAAGATACTCGCGATGGGCCATCATTAGGGTAGTGACCCTTTCGAAGACTCCGTTCGCGATCATCGGCTCCGGCCGCGTGGCGTCATCTCTTGGCCGGGTGCTGCGGGAGCGAGGAGCACCGCTTCGCTGGATCGCCGCCCGCGATCCACAACGCACGCGCATAGCCGCCGATTTTGTGGGTGGAGTGGAAGCGCTCCCCCTGGAGTCCGTCTCCGGCGTTGCCAGCCGCGTTCTGATCGCCGTGTCCGACGCCGCGATCGCCGAAGTTGCGCAGCGTCTCGCAAGCGCTGGTTTCAAGCATGGCCTCGCACTGCACACGGCCGGCAGCCGCGGACCTGAAGCGCTGGCGCCGCTGGCGGAAAAGGGTGCTTCCACCGGAGTTCTTTATCCTCTGCAAACTTTCGCGACTCCCGCGCAGGGGGCACAGGATCTCCCAGGAACATATTTCGCCATCACCGGAGATCAGCCCGCCCAGGATTGGGCCAGGCAGATCGTCGATCTGATTCCAGGAAACTTTCTCACGGTTGCGCCCCAGCAGTGGTCGCTGTGCCACGCGGCCGCCGTGCTGGCTTCCAATTACCAGGTGACCCTACTCGATGCGGCGTTAGAAGCCCTGGAGCGCGCAGGAGTAACGCCCAACGAAGGACTGGCCGCGCTGGCGCCCTTGGTTCGCTCCACGCTCGAAAACGTGCTTCGCGTGGGACCGCAAGGGGCCCTCACCGGTCCGGTTTCGCGCGGCGATTGGGAAACCGTGAGGCAGAATCGCCAGGCGCTCGACGCCGTAAGTCCCGCTACCCAGGAACTCTACCGCGCGGCGGGCCGGCGTACCATTCCC
>JALYIB010000287.1 GCA_030775965.1 Acidobacteriota bacterium
CAATGAAGGAGACGTTGATGGCGCGGGCGGCCAGGGTGACGAGGAACATGAAGAAGAGTGCGGTCATGCGCCGGGTGGGGGTCTGGAAAAAATACACGTGGAACTCCTGTCTGGTCGGCCGGGCGGTCACGGCGGACGCTGAAAACGGATCGTAAATGTTGGCATGAGGCGCGCGGGGAACGCGGCGGATGCAGGAATGCGATGGGCGCGGCGAGATGAAAGCCGCGGCGCCAGCCAGCGAGCTTCAGGGCCGATGGTCCGTAAAGAACTGCGGGTGAGCTAAGTGGTGCGCAGAACAGAAAAAGCGTTTCGCAAAAACGGGTCAGCCTTGGACATTGAGTAAATACATCGCAAACTCCTTCGAGGCTGACCAGACGTCTTCACGTCCGGCGCCGAGAACTTGGGAAGTTTTCTAATTGTTAAGGCGGAACGCCGTCCGCAATTTGCAAGTTCGGTGATTTATTTTCGGCGCAAGTCGATATTCGAAAAATCAAGAAATAAGAGCTGAACTTAGGAAGGTGCGACCCAACTTATCCGGTGGTAAAGTCCCAAGGTCGCGGAGGAGGGGACCATGGCCACGCAGGTGCTAGGCGCGAGGCTGGTAATCTTTCCAGACAAAGTCACCACATCGGGCAATTTCAGCGTGTACTAGGTGACCATCCCGTGGAGCGAAAACAGTGTCACCTGCGCAACCAGGCCCACAGTCATGGTCCGGAGAGGATATGGTCGATGTCGACTTTGCGGTTCGTCGGTTCTATGTTCTTAGGCTTGGCTGTAAGCGCCCAGACGGCTGCCGCAAGGCAGAAAAACCCATGCGATCCCAGCCTCAGGCTAGTCACCGAGATCCCGCAGGGATATAAGCTGCGGGGCGATCGATGTGAAGGGATATACATTCAGCCAGTCTCCGGAGCATCCAGCCTGTTGGTTGCATCCTTCACCAGTTTTTTCGAAGACTTCAGTCCCGCCAAGGTGGACAAATTGTCGCTCGCCTGGTCATCTCCAGCGGAGGCGCCTGTGCACCTTCGGGCGTTTGGCCTGCGCGAGAAGCTTTACTACCAGATGGATACCGTGGCCGATTCCAAACGGACATCGTATATCTGGCCGGGAGATGTCCTCAATTCGTTACGGATCGCGAAGCAGGATATCGGGGTCGTTGGCTACACCGATTACTCGATCGGTGGCGAGGAGCGAACACTGCTACTCCCTCTTGGCGTCGACGCAAAAGGTCAGAAGCCAGGAAATCGCTACCAGCTAATTCTCGTACCAGGGTCGGAGTTGAAGGAGGTTTTTCTTAGTATGGCGAAGGTCGGAGCGGACGGTCAGGCGCACGACTTCTCCATTAGCGACCGACCTTTGCGGAGAGGATATTACCCCGCCGAACGCGGATACTCATCGATGTTCCCGCTCCAGGAGCGGCTGGTATTTACTATCTCGAAATCGGTGCAACCACCCGCTATGGTGGCCCGATCACGCGTCAAATCTGGTTCTATCATGGTGCCAGGTGAGCGTAGTTCCGGAACCGACTGCGACCTCTTCCCCGGACAACATTGACCCGCTTCGCAGCCTTGTGCAAGCGAATGCAAGAGAACTCGAAGACGAAGCACTTCGCTCCGGAGGTGTCATCGACGCTGAAAAGCTGCAAGCCGTTCAGCGGTTGTCTTCCCTGGTTGAACTTACTTCAGCGACGCAGTCTGCACCGCCACGCAGACGCTGGCCTTTGATCGCGGCCTTCACCGCTACATTGCTGATCGTCAGCATTCTTCTTTTTACAGGTCCGAAGGGAACTGGGATCGAACTGGATTTCCACGTAGATCAGATTAGCTTTGCGCTGATTCACCGCCAGATGCTCACGGGTCCACTTAGCCTTTCATCACTTGGCCTGAGCGGCATTGGCCGGGTAGATATTCCGCGAGCGAAAAACGCCGAAGCAGCAACCGTAGTTGCCGGTCGCGACTTTGATTCGGGTCTTTCCTTCACTGCCGCGGGCGACGCAAAGAGCCCGGGCCAGGTCACTTTGTCCGAAGTGGTGTTACCCGCAACAACCAGACTGACCCTGAAACGAGCTGAGGCGCCGCGGCAGTTTCGTTTGACCATCCCCTCCAGCGGACTCAATCCCGGCATAGCTGTGAACGGCACCATACAGATAAGCGCGATCAACGGTAAGGAACACACACTCGACTTCATGAGCCCAAAGAGTATCAGCTTGAGGCCTGACTCTCCACAGATCGATCTCGACATGACGTTTTTGCACATCCCACAGAACATCTCGACAATGCCGCTCGCCATCCAGGATCTGTCCTTCCTGCGAATCGAAGATCGCCATGCGATGGACGGAGTTCCCGCCCGCCGCGTCTCAACAATTCACTCTGGGGTGATCTATCTGGAAGACCTCAATGGGAAAAAAGTGCTACTCCGTTCAGGAGAGATGTTTGAATTGGAAGGTTCACAAGGCCAATTAGAATTTCTGCAATTGAAGGATGACATTGTGGTCAGATTCCGGGGCCGAGTCAGCGGCATAACCTTCGGCCCGCAGGAAGTCCGGCGTAGCCTAATGCCTACATGGCTCGAATGGCTGAAGGCACGTCAGGGTTTGTCTTTGTTATGGGGAACCGCAATCTATCTATTCGGATTGGCAGCCGGGCTGCTGCGCTGGCTGAAGGCGCCGGAATGAGAACCAGAATCTGTTACTTTATCTCTCTCCTCATCTGTTCCTTCCAGGGCGTTGGCGAGGCTAGGTCTCAGGCAGACGACCCGTCCCGCGAAGACGTCAAGCGCCTGATTGTGCGCATCGACAGTACCTTTCCTGACAAATCCGGTTTTGGGGCAGGCATTGTTGTTGGCATTGTCAATAGTGACGTATATATTGCGACTGCGAACCACGTTGTGCGAGAAGGCGATAAGGCGGCCAAGGAAATCAAGGTACAGATTCGTGGTTACAAGGAATCGTTCGCCGTGCGGGCTGCGCCACAATACAGCGTAGAACTCGATCTAGCGATCCTGATCATCCCTCAGGCATCGTCGCACGGAATTGATGTGTCTGCATTTCCC
>JALYIB010000288.1 GCA_030775965.1 Acidobacteriota bacterium
CTTCACCGATGACCAGCAACTCGCCCGGCAGGTCCGCCGCCCGCACCGCAAATCCATCCCGGGCAGAGCGGGGAAAGGGAGGATAGTCACGATCCGCCTTGATGTCTTCCCCCAGCACGCGCCCCGCGGCCTCGGCGAGTGCGACGGTCTCCGTCGCCATCGACACGCCCACTTCGCGCAGAACGCATGCCCGGGCTTCGTCGAAGGTGAGTGCCACCAAAACTAGGTTACCTGATTAGGTCAAGGCGATACGGCGGATGGCCGTGGCGCGCCCGGTGAGATCGTCCACTTCCACCACCACGCCATGTAATTCCGCCCCATGCCGCGCCGCCTCCATGCGCACCGGCATTTGGGTAAGAAAGCGCTCCAGAATGATCTGTTTCTCGACGCCAATCACTCCGTTATAGGGCCCCGTCATGCCCGCGTCCGTCTGATACCCGGTGCCGCCCGGCAGAATCCGCGTGTCCGCGGTCGGAACGTGCGTGTGCGTCCCCACCAGGGCGGAAACGCGGCCGTCCAAATACCACCCCATCGCTATTTTTTCGCTGGTGACTTCAGCGTGGAAATCGACAAACCGCACCTTAACGTGTTCCGGCAGCCCCGCCAGTAGCTTGTCAGCCTTGCGGAAAGGACACTCGGTAGTGGGCATATAAACCCGCCCCTGCAGATTCATCACCGCGCAATCGACCCCATTGTGCGCCTGCACCGTCACCACGCCCGCCCCCGGCAGGCTTTCGACGTAATTGGCCGGCCGCAGCAGCCGCGGGTGGCTGGTGAAGTAATCGTAAATCTCGCGCTTGTCCCACACGTGATTTCCGGTGGTCAGCACGTCCAGCCCGAAGTCAAACAGCTCCTCCGCCAGTTGCGGAGTAATGCCGAAGCCCCCGGCCGCGTTTTCGACATTCGCGATGGCCAGGTGGATGTTCTCCGCCGCCACGATGCCCTTCAAGTGCCGCCCTACGATGGCGCGGCCCGGCGACGCGAAGACATCGCCGATAAACAATACATTCGTCAATGAGTCGAGGACAGCTTTCTAAGCGCCAACAGGCGCGGGCTGAAACGTAAACGGAGCGCACCACCTTGCCGTTCCAACCACCGTCATTTGACCCCGAACTAAAGGGGGGAACCCTCCGCGCGCCATTAGGCTTCTCCATGGCAGCGCGCCCTTGCGGGACGCCACCGGAGCTTGCTCACCGGCGCGGTAACGAGACAGGTTCCATGACATTGAGCATTGGATCAATTTTTGATGGCCAAAACCAACCGAGCAGGAACGCTCCTTGTTCGATCATACCAGAGGGGCATCTGCCTCACGGTCTTGCTTCGGCCACCGGGAACTTCTGACGATGCACCATCCGCAAGCACAAGGCGCTCGCATCCGGCTCTTAAGTCCCCTTCAGAACCTCGGCGATTTCTTTCTCCGCGATCGCGCCTTCCCGGATGACGCGCCAGTAAGGCTCCGTCACATCGATCGTAGTGGCGCCCGCCCCAGCCACTGTTCCCCCGTCCAGTACCAGATCTACCGAACCGTCCATAACCCCAAAAACCTCAATCCCGCTGGTGCAAGTCGGCTGTCCCGACAAATTCGCGCTGGTTGCAATCAGTGGCTGCGCCAAACGCTCGAGCAAAGCGTTCGCCACTTTCGAATGCGATTGCCGCAGCGCCAGCCGCCCCGTGTTTCCCGTCACCTTCAAGGGCACTCGGGAAGACGCCGGCGCAATAATCGTCAGCGGCCCCGGCCAGAACTTGCGCGCCAGTAAATAAAAGCGTGCCGATACTTCCGCCGCCAGTTCCTCCGCCATTACAATGTCGCTCACCAGCAAGGGCAGGGAACGGACGCTCTCCCGCCCCTTGGCGGCGAAAACCCGCCCCACGGCATGCAGGTTTAGGGGGTCCGCGACCAGTGTGTACAAGGCATCGGTGGGTATCGCCACCACTTCGCCTCGCCGCACGGCCGCGGCCGCGCGTTCAATGGCCCGCATACTAGGATGTTCCGGGTCGATCTCGATCAAATCAGTGGCCACTTGTTGAATAGTGTAACCGACCGGGTACAATAAGGGTACTGAACCCCTCTACTCGCCAACTACTAGAAGACGCCCTGGCCCAGCGCATCCTGATCCTAGACGGCGCCATGGGCACCATGCTCCAGGCGTACAACCCCACTGTGGCCGATTTCGGCGGCGCGCACCTGGAAAACTGCAATGAGAATTTGTCGCTGACGCGCCCCGAATGGATCCGCGACATCCACCGCGCCTACCTCGAAGCCGGCTCCGACATCATTGAAACCAACAGTTTCCAAGGCTCGCCCATCGTGCTGGCCGAGTTCGGCCTGGTCGATCAAACCCGCGAGCTCAACGTAGCGGCCGCGCGCATCGCCCGCCAGGCCGCCGACGAATTTTCCACCCCGCAAAAGCCGCGCTTCGTGGCCGGATCCATGGGCCCCACCACCAAATCCCTGACCCTGCGGGGCGACGTCAGCTTCAAGCAACTCCGCGACAGCTATTATCAGCAGGCGAAAGCCCTGATCGAGGGCGGCGTGGATTTTCTGCTGCTCGAAACCGGCTTCGACACCCGCAACGTCAAATCCGGCCTGGTGGCGATCCAGCAACTCGAACGCGAACTGGGCCACCGCATTCCGATCATGGTCTCCGGCACCGTCGAGCGCTGGGGAGCGATGCTGGCGGGCCAACCCGTCGACGCCTTCTACGCCTCCGTAGCGCATGCCGATCTGCTCTCGATCGGACTCAATTGCGCCACCGGCCCGGACCTGATGACAGACCATATTCGCACGCTAGCGAACATGGCCTCGACGCGCATCTCCTGTTATCCCAACGCCGGCTTGCCCAACGAAGACGACCAGTACTTGGAGACACCCGAATCGCTCACCGCCCAGCTCTCGAAGTTTGTCGACCAAGGCTGGTTGAACATCGTAGGCGGCTGCTGCGGCACCACCCCGGCTCACATACGCGCCATGGCCGATATGGCGGCCGGCCGCGCCCCGCACGTCGTCAATCCTCCCTCGCACCGCGCCTTTTACTCCGGCGTTGAACTGGTCGAAGCCGAAGAG
>JALYIB010000289.1 GCA_030775965.1 Acidobacteriota bacterium
TCTCTTATCTAAACATCGAACTGCGCGGACCGATTCCGGAGGAGCAGCGCGGGTGGCTCGGCTCCCGCGTTTTCGGATGCGACATTTGCCAGGAAGTGTGTCCCTGGAACTCGCGCGCGCCCGAAACCAGCGATCCGGCGTTCCAGCCGGCTTACGATCCAGCGCCGCCGTTGGGGGAGTTAGCCGCGCTTTCGCCGGAACAATTTCGCGAGCGCTTCCGGCAAACACCGGTCATGCGCGCAAAGCACGAAGGCCTGCTGCGCAACGTTTCGGCGGCGATGAAGGTCCACGAATGACGCGGCTCCTCCCCTGGCTACTGCTCTTGCCGGCGGCGGTGCTGGCGCAAGGAGACGCTGGGTACCAACATTTTTACAACCTCGAATTTCCGGAAGCGCTGGCTGCATTTCGAGCGGAGGTGGCGGCGAATCCCAACTCGCCCGACGCCTACAATCACGTCGCACACGCCATTCTCTATCGCGAGATGTTCCGCTCCGGAGCGCTCGAGAGCGAGTTGGTCACGGGGTCGAACCCATTCCTGCGCCGTGAGGGTTTAAACGTCAGCAAAGCGGATGACCAGGAATTTCAAGATTCGATCAACCGTGCGCTGGCGCTGGCGGATGCAAAACTCAAGACCAACCCTAACGATGTCCAGGCGCTGTACGCGCAGGGCGTCAGTTATGGGCTGCGCGGCAACTATCACTTTCTGGTGCGCAAAGCTTATACCGATGCTTTGCGCGACGCCACGGCTTCGCGCAAGGCGCACGCCCGGGTCACTGAGCTGGATCCCCATTTCAACGACGCGCGGCTGACGCAGGGCGTCTACGATTACGTACTGGGGAGCCTCTCGCCAACCTGGCGCATGCTCGGATTCTTCGCCGGGTTCCGCGGGGACCGCGAGCGCGGGATCGAGACGCTGAAACAGGTGGCGCAACTGGGGAAGAGCAACCGCGTGGACGCTGAGATTCTGCTGTGCGCGGTGTACCGCCGCGAGCGCCGCGCCAAAGAGGCCGTGCCTCTGCTCTCCGATCTGATCCAACGCTTTCCGCAGAACTTCCTGCTGCGTTTGGAGCTGGTGCAAATGTATGGCGATTTGGGCGAGAAAGACAAAGCGCTAGCGGTGATCCGCGAGGTGGACCGGCTGAAGCGCGAGAAGACGCCGGGCTATGAACGGCTGGCTGACGAGAAGCTACGCTACACGCGCGGCAACCTTCTGTTCTGGTACAACGATCTGGATCGGGCGCTCGAAGACCTGAACGCGGTCACCGCCAATCCTGCGGCGGTGGATCTCAACACCGGCCTATACGCTTGGCTGCGCACCGGCCAAATCTACGATATGAAGAAGAAGCGCGAGGAAGCTAAGCACGCTTACTTGCAGACGGTAGCGATTGCACCCACCTCCGACGCCGCCTACGCCGCGCAGAATTATTTGTTGTCGCGCTATAAGCGGTAGATGGCGACGCCCGTCAAAAGCTTCGGATAGAAGTCCGTGGATTTTTGCGGCATTACGCCGCCGGCGAAGGCCACGCGCGCCATCTCGTCTATCGGCGTCGGGTCGAGTAGAAAAGCCATCTGCGCCCCACGTTCCCGCACTTCGGCGGCGGCGGCGTCCATGCCGCGCACATATTGGATGTACTTTTCCTCGCGCACGGCATCCTCGCCGATGCCGAGCCAGCCGCCGAGGATCTCCCGATGCAGCACCGGCACATCCAGCTCTCCCTCTTTACGGGGGCGCGAGAGAAGCCAGGCATCATTCGCTGTCACCACGCCGATACGGACGGATCGCGGCGCCGACGAATTCATTTCTTGCTTGAGCTCCGTCAGCGAGGTCGTTTTTTTCATCGCCCATTCGCTCGTAACCTTGGAGAGCAGATCCACCTTTTCCAGATTTCGCAGGACTCGATGAGTGGCCAGGATCTTCAATCCTGGCGAATACATATTGACGAAAGTCATCATCACGTGCTGGGCGGCCGGATCGCTGGGATGCTCGTTACGGTAGTGGAGCGCGGTCTCATAGCGATGGTGCCCATCGGCGATCAGCAATTTCATGGGCTGCATCAGCGTTTGGATACGGGCCACGCAAGCGGGATCGGTGACGGCCCACAAACGGTGGCGGGCGCCGTACTCGTCGGTCACAGCCATCAGCGGTCCACCTTGCGTGGCCTGGTCCAGTTCACGGTCGACCGATCCTTGGCGATCCGGATACAGCATGAAGATTTGCCCGAAGTGCGCACGGGTGTGGCGCAGCACCTCCAGGCGATCCTTCTTGGGGCCGGAAAGTGTCTGCTCGTGCCGGTAAACGATGCCGGCCGAGTAGTCTTCCACTTTGCCCAGCCCGATGAATCCTTTGCGCGTCAGGCACTCCCCGGTATCGGGGACTTGGAAGTCCTGGAAATAAGCGTAGAAACCCGGGGCCGGGTCCTGGGCCAGGATGCCTTGCTGAATCCAGTCCTCAAAATAGCGGGCCGCACGAGTATAGACGTTGTCGGCGCCGCTATCGGTGCCGTGCTTCTCGCCCAAGATGACGCGCACTAGATTGAAGGGGCTGGCGGCCAGGTAGCGCGCCTGCATCTGCGGATTGATCTTGTCGTAGGGCTGCGTGATGAGTTGAGCAGGATCGCCGGCTTTCGCCGAGTAGCGATAGGGTTGGAAGGGTTTTACGTTCGCCAACTGACAGGATAACTTAAAGCGGACCTTTGTATGCCATGGGCGAGGTGATCAGCAGCGGGCGGGGGTTCACGAAAGTCTGCGTGACCCAGGGCGAAAGGAAGCGATAACGGTAGTTCACGATGGCGACGCTCAATATCTCGTCGTCCGGGTGACCGGTCGAGGCGGGCTGATAGCGCACCTGGACGTTCTCGCGGGTCAGCCCCAGGTAGCCGGCGGCGGGGGCATGGGGCGCAGTAGGTTGATCGTAGAGAATCAAGTTAGCAACCTGCTCGCCGGTGCCGTCCCAGGGCCGCACTACACCCCAACGAACGGCCGCGCGCACCCTTTCGACCAGCGTCTGGTGGCCCACCAGCATCAGTCCGCAATCGACCACGGCAAACAGCAGCGACATGAAGACGAGAAGCGCCAAAGCCCCTTCGACCAAGGTTTGCCCACGCTCGGAGCCCTGCCTCATGGCTCACTCTCCGCGGGAGCGAACTTGCCAACGTAAGGAAACTGCACGGAGGGCCGCCCGTTAAAAGTGTAGGACCGGTAAATCGCGTCCATTGTGTAACCCTCGATCGAAACATTCACATTTACGGGAGCGCCATCGCCCGCCAACTCCCAGCGCACGTCCACCTGCGCGGGCGTCAGCTTCGGCAGCACCGGAATTGAGCCGGGCGCAGCTTGCGGGTCTCCATACACCACCATGTTGCGAATGGCCGCATTGCCGCGTTCGACGTCCTGATCGGTGGCGGCACGGTAAGTTCTCTGAGCGGCGTAGCGCGCTCCATCGCCGACGGCCGTGACCAGTTGGTTATAAGCGTAAAAGGTGTAGCCAAACTGAAAAGTTCCCACCAGGCAGGAAACCATCACGCCCGCTGAGATGGCGAGTTCCAGCATGGCGTGACCGCGCTCGCGCTTCATTGCGTGAGCCTCACCGGCTTGGTCGAAGCCACCGCCCGCGCCGGGATCGTAAACTGTTGGGGACCGCCCACGGCGCGCAAAAACATGATTGCCAGGTGATTATCGGGAGCCGTCACGCGAGCGAAATGAAGCGCGGCCACGTTTTTAGGGTCTGCGTCCCATTGC
>JALYIB010000290.1 GCA_030775965.1 Acidobacteriota bacterium
GTCACACCCATTGTAAACCCGCTGAGATTCTCTCCCAGGAATGGCATGGCTAGGTTCCAGCCGTAGTGCATTCCCATGGGCAGCCACAAGGCGCGCGTGCGCAAGTAGGCGCAGCCTAAAAGCACGCCCCAAGCCATCGTATTGACGACAGCCAGGAAGGTGACGTTCTGATTTCCCATGTGCATCAGCCCGAACAGGATGCCAACAGGCAGTACCGTTGCGAACTCGCCCATGTGACGCACCAGATGCTGGAACGCATAGCCGTGGAACATCAGTTCTTCGCCGACGGATCCGAACAACAGCACAATCGCCAGCAGCGGGATGCCAGCCCAGGCCCGTGGCGCCACAGGAACGGCGTCGAAGCGAGCCATGCCCGCTAACAGCGCGACGATCGTGATCGCGATCGCCCCTCCCGCCCCGCCAGCGACGCCGATGACGAACTCGCGCGCGGACGCCGGCCCCCAGGCGAGTCCAAAATCCGCCAGCTGCCCGTGCTCCCATCCCCGCGCCATCACCGCATTCGCCAGAGCGCCCGTGGCGAAAGCGGAAAGCGCTGAGACCACCAGCAATCCTCCGAACGGCTGCATCAATCGAGGAAAGATGAATTGCCCCAAAACCGCCAGCAGTACAAACACGCCAACGCGCACCAGCAGGCGTAGCCGTTCCGGGTCGAGCTTGGCGGGATTCGTTTGCGCCGGAGCGTTCATCGCGGATGGACCTCCCGCCGCAGTAGGATAACCATCAGCGCGGCGAGCGCCACCGACAGTTCCACGCCCCGTAGCGGGACATCAGGCAGACGCTGCCCCTGAAACAGGAACAGCAGTAGCAGCCCCAGGAAGATCGCCCGCAGCCCATAGCGCGCCGCGCCAGCCGAAAAGCGCAGCGTCATCCAGCCAGCCAGCAAGGCCAGAGCCATGGCCGAGAACAGCCCCAGCAAGGCCGCTTCGGCCAGCACGTCGAGTTCAGGCACAAGCAACCGCTTCCGGCTGATGCTGACCGTCACCACGCCGGCAGCCAGAATCATCGCCGCGAGCCCCTCCCCATACCCAACCGCCTTACCGGTCCGCCAAAGCGCCTCCCGCATGGTCTGCGGCCGGCCTTTGGAGAACGCCACAGCCGCAGCCGGAGCAGCGAACAATACACCCAAACAGGCATATGCCGATATCATGACTGGGTCCAGGAAACTGATCCCCTTGCGCAAGGGGAGCAGGACCCCGAAAATAGCAATTAGAACGAGATGGAGGACAACGACTCGCAGAAACGGCTCCGTGCACACATGGTACCAACCACCCCTAAATGGCGGCTAGGTATAAATAGCCTAGGGTCCCGCAGCTAAACAATTGCGGGGGGTGCGACGATAAAGCAAGTAGACATGATGGATAGGCGCATCGAACCCCGATTACTTTGTGCGGATCTGGTGGATGTCCAGTGGAAGGACCAAACCGGCCGCGTGCGGCGTAGTGTGGCTAACCTCGAAGATATCTCGCTGTCGGGCGCGTGTCTGCAGGTGGAACGCCCGGTACCGCTGGGGACCCCCTACCGTATCACCTATCCGAAGGGCGTGCTCTCCGGCAAAGTGAAATACTGCGTGTTCCGCGAAATCGGCTACTTCCTGGGCATCGAATTTGAAGCCGGCAGCCGCTGGTCGCGCAACGATTTCCGTCCGCAGCATCTGCTCGACCCCCGGCGCCTGGTCAACCGCGCCGCCAACCGCGCCAAAGAAGAAGCGGCGTCGGCACCGGAATCCGCCGCTTAGTTACTTCTTCGCGGCGAGCTCGGTCACTGCCCACCACCTAAACTCGGCGCTCTCGACGTCGCTGTGCCCGCTATCGCCCCCCAACACTAACGGTCGCTGCTCGCGAGAAACGTGCTCGCCCGCCAACCAGATCGGGATGAACCGTTTCATTTCTTGCTCGCGGCAACTTCGGTGACCGCGTTCCACGTGAATTCGACGAAGTTGTAGAGGGATGGTTCCGCCAACCGCTCGACATCGCCGTGCGCGCCGTAGTTGGCATTGTCCTCTTCGCTCGAATACGGTCCGATTCCGTAACTTTGGATGCCCTTATTCCGCAGTTGCGCTTTATCGCTCGCCCCGGTTGACATCGTCGGAAGAACCGTCGAGCCGGGATACATTTTGTGGCTCACTTGCTCCAGGATCCGGTACATTTCGGTGTCCAAGCTCGAAGCGGGCGAGGAGGGCCGCGTCGCGGGCAGCGGCACGATCTTCACTTGCGGGTCGCCGATCACCTTTTGCATTTCGCTATAGAACTGGGCGATGTTTTCATCGGGCAGCGCGCGTATGTCGAGGGTGGCCTCGGCTTCCGACGGAATTACGTTGGGGCCGACCCCGGCCTTCATCATGGTCGGCACCACCGAAGTGCGCAGCATCGAATAGCGCCCCGGCTCATGGGCCACTAAATAGCGCTGGGCGTCGTCGGCGGTCTGCGGATTCAGCAGACTGTTATAGCGCGCAGCCTGCTCGGGAGGACTGATGGTGGCCAGCTTCTCGAAATAGGTTCTGGTGGTGTCGTTCAGACGCATGGGCGTCTGCCAGCGTCCCACTTTTTCAACCGCGGCTCCCAGGTGAATCAGCGCATTGTCCAGGCGCGGTACGGAACCATGCCCGGAAGTGCCGTTGGCCACCAGACGGACACGCGCCGGCACCTTCTCCGCCGTCCCGATGGTCACAACCGTCACGCGTTTGCCATCGAACGAGGAACCGCCGCCTTCCGTGAGCGAGAACTCGGCATCGATATCGTCGAAATGCCGGTTCACCATGAAGTTGATGCCCACGCCTGTCACATCGGCTTCCTCGCCGGATTCGGCCAGGAAGATCACGTCGCGATCCAGGGGCACGCCGCTGCGCTTCAGCAGCAACATCACCATCAGATTGGCGGCCAGAATGGGCTTGTCGTCGCGGCTGCCTCGTCCCCATATGTAACCGTCCTTCATAATGGCGCCAAAGGGATCCACCGGCCATTTCTCGCGCTCGACGCCGACGACATCGGTGTGAGCCAGAATCAGCAGCGGACGCTTGGTGCCGTTGCCTTTCAGGCGGGCCACCAGGTTGGCGCGGTTGGGGTCGAGCGCAAAGGTCTTGGTGGCGATACCTTCCGCCTCCAATACTTTCTTCAAGTACTCGACGGCCTTGGTTTCATTTCCCGGCGGGCTGGTGTCGATTTGCACTAAATCCCGGTAATGTTGCAGGATTTCGGCCTTTTGCCGGCCCCAATCGACGGCGGTGGGCTGTGCGAAGGCGGCCGATGCGCACAGGGCGATCAGAAAGTACGGTTTCAAGTCCCTGCTCCTATCGAAAGAATATGACGCCCGGACCGGAAGCGTGCGGAGCTTGGGCCCGCAACCGCCATAGTACCCCTTGCGTCCTTGGTTCTATTCTTAGGCCCTGTTTTATCACATATACTGAAATCAAGTTTATGGCGTCGGCTGTCGACCAACTTACCGAACAGCGAACCGCACCCCCGTCCCGCCCGATACCCTGGGTGACTCTGGCATGGTTCAGCGCGCTGCTGATCCTGGCTTATCTGCCCGTCGTGATTCGCTTGGTGGAGCAGTGGAGCACCGATGAGGACGTGGGCCATGGCTTCTTTGTGATACCGGTGGCCGCGTTTATCGCGTGGCGGCGCCGCCAGCAAATTCTGGCGATCCATTACCAACCTACGTGGTGGGGTTTGGGCGTGATGGCGTGGGCGGCATTTCAAGGTTACATCGGCACGCTGGGCGCGGAACTGTTTTTGCAACGGACTTCGCTGTTAATCGCATTGGTGGGGTTGCTGCTGGTAACCGGCGGCGCCAAGTTAGTGCGGGAACTGGCGTTTCCCTTGCTGCTGCTGCCGTTCATGATTCCCATCCCGAGCGTCATTTACAATCAGATTACTTTTCCGTTGCAACTTTTCGCAAGCCAGGTGGCGGAGTTCAACTTAGGCCTGGTGGGAATTCCGGTGCTGCGCGACGGGAACATCCTGGAACTGGCGAGCCAGAAGCTTTCGGTGGTGGAAGCATGCAGCGGTATTCGCAGTCTGCTCTCGCTTTCCTTTTTGTCGTTAGTCTACGCATATTTCTTCGATCACCGTGTATGGATGCGCTGGGTGTTATTGGCCGCAACCATACCGGTGGCGATTGTCGCCAACGCCGGGCGAGTGACCATCACGGGAATACTGAGTGAAATCAACCCGGAACTGGCGCGTGGCTTCTTCCATAGCCTGGAAGGCTGGATCATTTTCATCATTGCCCTGGTTTTGTTGGGTGGTTTGCACCTGGTGATTTGCCGCTTTACGAAAAAACGTCCCCTGGAGGCCACCGGTGCTTAAATTTCTGAAGTCGCCACCCATGATGGCCGCCACGCTCCTGATTGTTTTGCAGGGAGCGTTAATTTATAGTGCGGTGCGTCCGGAAGCGATTCCGCCGGGACGCCCTTTATCCATGCTACCGGCGACGCTGGGTTCCTGGAAATTACTACAGGAAGGCGTTATCGACGACGAGACCCGGGATATATTGAAGGCCGACGATCTTCTCAACCGCTTTTACGCGTCAGGCAAGCAGGGGGCAAACCTGTTTGTGGCCGCGTTCCGCTCGCAGCGCAACGGAAAGGCTCCGCATTCGCCTAAAAATTGTCTCCCTGGCAGCGGCTGGACCCCGCTCCATTCGGGCGAAGTGGCCGTCGACGTAGGACGCGCCATGCCGATCGTGGTGAACCGTTACGTGGTGGCGCATGGCGACGATCGCAGCCTGGTGCTGTATTGGTATCAGTCGCGCGACCGTGCGATCGCCAGCGAGTACACCGCGAAATTTTGGGTGGTGGTGGACGCCATGCGCCTGAATCGCACGGACACGGCGCTAGTGCGCGTAGTGGTTCCCATTGTGAATCGCGATGAGGACGCCGCCGAGAAATCGGCCACCGGCTTTGTGAAGGCATTCTACGGAACGTTGCGCGAATACCTGCCCTCTTAACCTGAGTAAATGTACTTTCAGCAGTTCTATCTGACCTGCCTGTCGCATGCTTCTTACATGCTGGGATCTGCGGGTGTGGCCAGTGTGGTGGACCCCGCAGCGCGCGCGGGATTTGAAAACGTCACCAACCTGATCGGCGGGCTGGATGCGTGGCAAGCGACGGGCCTAGCCGTCAGCGCCTAGCCCTTACTGGCGGCCTTGGCCGAAGCGGCTACACCCGCTCTTCTCAGCTTGCGCTGCTGACGCTGCCAGGCGAGCAGCTCGCGGCGCCGGCGGGACTTCACATGGCTGTCCACGCTGCCCCAGAACTTGCGGAAATAGTCGGCAGCCGACACCAGCGCGAACAGCACTACAAGCCACATGGCAAGCAACCCTAACTGGTTGAGCTCCGGCCAGCGGATTCCGGCAATCACCAGCGCGATCGCCACCACCTGCGCCACCATTTTGGTTTTCCCCAGGTCGCTGGCTTCGATGGTGTGGCCGCCCGCGGCGGCGATGGAACGCAAGCCCGACACCGCGAATTCGCGCCCGATGATCAGGATCACCATCCACGCCGGGACGCGGTGCACGTCCACCAGTGAGACCAGGGCGGCCGAGATCAGCAGCTTGTCGGCGATGGGATCGAGCAGCGTTCCAACGGTGGTGATCTGGCCCCAGCGC
>JALYIB010000291.1 GCA_030775965.1 Acidobacteriota bacterium
AAAACTATCCACCCGGGACAGCATGCTGGTTACGCTTATTATCGGTTTGTCCAATTTCATCCTGCTT
This sequence comes from Acidobacteriota bacterium, assembly GCA_030775965.1. Classification (GTDB taxonomy): domain Bacteria; phylum Acidobacteriota; class Terriglobia; order Bryobacterales; family Bryobacteraceae; genus Palsa-187. The sequence goes on from JALYIB010000291.1 coordinate 68, forward strand.
CCCACCGGCGGTATTTGTTCCGATAAGTTTGGCCGGCGGCGGATGCTTGCGATCTTCTCAGCACTGGCGCTGGTCAGCGCCTATCCCGTATTGCTGTGGCTGGTGAAAGACCCTTCATTCGGGCGCCTGGTTGCCGTGGGCCTGTGGTTCTCTATTCTCTTCGGTGGCTACAACGGTTCCATGGTAGTCTTCCTGGTGGAAGCGATGCCGGCCAAGGTGCGGGCTTCTGGATTTTCGCTGGCCTTCGCTCTCGCTGCCGGAATTTTCGGCGGATTCACGCCGTTGGTTTCTACTTACTTGATTCATGTAACCGGAGACCGGGCTATTCCCGGGCTGTGGCTCTCGTTTGCCGCATTGATGGGCTTGATCGCGACTGCCGCGCTTTCGCCCCGGAGTAAGGCGATCCAGCTCGCGGCGGCAACTACTACCGGGCCGCGCTAATTTCCTTTAACGCGTTCTCGATATGCCATACCGGCGCGCCGGACTTGCCCTCCTATAGAGGCTGCGGACAATCCTTCAGAGTTCCTACCCTGGCGGGCGCGTCGGACTGCCCCTCCGCGACAGCGCACACAATCCAAGCAAGCTCCTATCGTATGTGGACGGAGGTTCAGCAGCTTTAAAGTCTATTGCACGCCTCGTACGATTGATTCACTTCCCTGTCTGGCGCGAGTGAGCGGCGAACATGCTCCTGATCGCCGGATTGCTCTTAATGCCCGCTGCGTGGTTTGACGCCCTTCTGAGGCTTCTGCATCAAGAAAGCGGCGGGAGCCATCAGCGCGCAAATCACTGAGAAGACGAAAATCGCGTCGATATATCCGAGCAAAGCTGCCTGGCGCTGCATGACGCGTAAATCATTTGCTGCGCCATGGTGGTCGCGTGAGCCACGTCGGCTCCCAGGGTCTGAAAGGTCTGGGTCAAACTCGCCACCGTTTGCTGGAAAGTTGCATCATATTGGCTGGTGTGAGAAGCCAGCACGGTCTGATGATATTGCGCGCGCCGTGAAACAATAACGGAGATGGCGGAAATGCCAAGACTGCCTCCCAGATTGCGCGCCCGGTTGGTAATGCCGATGGACTGGTATACGCGGTACATCATAGCCATCTTAAAGTCGATGCCGAGCGTCCAGCCGGTCATGTAATAGAGTGCCAATGAGGTGCTGGCAAAGCCAAATACAATCAGTCAGCGGCCGTCCATTCTACTGAGCAGCCGCCCAATCAGGGGCATGGACGCGATAATAACCAATCCTTCGGGGGAAAGCACCATGCCGGCTTGTTGCGCTGTGTAGCCCATGAGCGTTTGCAGCAGCTGTGGGATCAGCACGGGGGCGCCGTAGAGCGCGGCTCCGAGCATGAACATCATGATACAGGCCACTGAGAAATTTCTACTCTTGAAAAGACGGATGTCGAGGACTGGATGAGGGTGACGATATTCCCAGATGACCGCGGTCACCAGCGCTACCGCTGCTATGGCCATGAAACTTACGATGAAGCTGGAAGAAAACCAGTCCTCGCGCTCGCCCTTATCGAGCGCCACCTGCAGGCAGCCGATACCGGTGGCCAATAGCCCAGGCCGATATAATCCACCGTGAACATTTTCTTGCGCAGCTCTTCGAGAAAGGGGGGATCTTCAATTAGCCGCGCGCTGAGCACCAGCGTTCCGTGGGCGCGAAACCGCCGCCCCCCAATCCCTGTAATACCCGAAAGAACACCAGCACCGGCAAATTCGGCGCCAGACCGCACACTAGCGAACTCACGCCGAAGATGACCACGCATGTCATATAGAAGCGTTTGCGTCCAACCTGGTGGCTAACCAGGCGCTGACCGGGAGTACCATGGCGTTGGCAACCAGATAAGAAGTGAGCACCCAGGTTGCTTCATCCTGAGTGATGGAAAGATTGCCGGCGATATGCGGTAGCGCCACGTTGGCGATGCTGGTGTCCAGCACTTCCATGAAAGTTGCCAGCGTCACCGTCAGGGCGATAGCCCAGGGATTGAAGCGCGGCCGCCATTCTGCGGCTGCTGGAACAATAGGTTCGACTACTGTGTTCATGAGGTCTCGCGATTTTCGGGGCCGGCTTAGCGCACCCGCACGGAAGGCACTACCGACATGCCGGGACCCAGGACATGGTACGGGTCCTGGCACGGGTCGAAGGCGATGCGCACGGGAATCCGCTGGACCACCTTCACAAAGTTGCCGGTGGCGTTTTCGGGAGGCAGCAGACTGAACTTGGCTCCGCTGGGGCCCGCAATGCGTTCAAGAGTGCCGTTGTAATCGCGCCCGTAGGCATCCACCGACCGCTTTACTTTTTGGCCAGGCCGCATGTTTTTGAGCTGGGTTCCTTGAAATTTGCCGTGACCCACAAGGGATCCAGGGGCACGATGGCCATCATTTGTTGGCCCGCGGCCACGTTTTAACCGACGTTGATATTCTTCTTGCCGATGACACCGCCGGCCGGCGCCACTATGGAGGTGTACTTTAGATTCAACTGGGCCTGGTCAAGGTCCGCTTGAAGCTGCGCCACCTTGGCTTGCGCTACTGACACCTTGGTTTGGGTAATGGTCACCTGCTGGGGACCGTCATGGCACCTTCGACATCGGCTTTACTCGAAACGGCGCCTGCCGTACAATCGTTTTGCTTGCTAGGAGGATGGGGAAACGCAGGGATGCGACCCGAGCGCCGATGCAAGTCCGGAATGGAGGGCGGCCTTCGGGCCGCCGGTCTGATCAGCCCGCCTCTCCATCGAAGAATGGACGATTTTTTGTCCAACTGATGGGGTCCACCTCAGGTTGACAGCGTGCCGCGCGTGCCCTTGACTCGGTCCGCTCTATTGACTACAATTCTAAAAGCTGAAGTAGATATGCCAGTATTGGAGTACTCACTTGAAAAAACATTGGATCTATCCTGCTTTACTCGGCGCCGCCATGTTCATTCCCGGCGCTTCGCTG
>JALYIB010000292.1 GCA_030775965.1 Acidobacteriota bacterium
CTATTACGACGTTCCGAATGACAGTGAGCCGGTATTAACCGGACTCCCCAACCGCCGCGCGCCGAACCCAGTTGCCGCGTTGCGATTTCGGCAAGGTTGCCCCTTTCACCAGACGCTCCGGGATTCGCCGGAATTGCGCGCCGGGCTAGTGATGGCCCTCGCTCCTCTACCAGATCATTTACAGAATAACATGCGGATCAACGGCTGCGCTCCATGTTACAGGTGCACTGGTCATGCACTCGCCCAACCTAGCCCTGCCCAAATGCACCTGCTTCCGGCGATTTTGAGATTAGCACGCAAGCCCAGCAGCCTGCGATACACTGTTGCTAATTGTTGTGGAGTCGCTAGGACGCTATCAAATATTGGGCGAGCTGGGCCGAGGCGGGTGCGGCGTGGTGTATCGCGCGCTCGATCCGGGCATCGGCCGCACGGTGGCGATCAAAACCATCCTGACGGACGCCCAATCCGCTTCCGGTGCGGCGCTGCGCGAGCGTTTCCGCCGCGAGGCGCGCTCGGCCGGCATCCTGTCGCATCCCAACATTGTCACCATTCACGATTTCAGCGAGAGCGGCGACATCATGTTCATCGCCATGGAGTTTATCCAGGGCCAAACGCTCGGCGAGAAGATGGCCGGGAGCGGTCCGCTCCCGTTGGATCTGGTGCTGCCGGTGGTGCGTGGCGCGGCCGACGCGTTGGATTACGCCCACGCCAACAACATCGTTCACCGTGACGTGAAGCCGGCCAATCTCATGCTGACCGCGAGCGGGACGGTGAAGGTGACCGACTTCGGAATCGCCAAGATGCTCGACGATGAGATTGGCTTGACCAGCACCGGCATGGTGATTGGAACGGCTCAATACATGTCGCCGGAGCAGATCGCCGCCAAGCCCGCCACGGCACGCTCGGATCAGTTTTCGCTGGCCGTGATCGCGTACGAAATGCTCACCGGCCAGAAGCCCTTCCAGGGAAACTCGTGGGCCAGCGTGATGCATCAGATCATGAGCGTGGACCCGCCGCCGGTTCGCCAGCACCGCCAGGATCTGGGCGACGAAGTCACCACCGTCCTGCGCAAGGCGCTGTCCAAAGAGCCCGAGGCGCGCTACGCGTCCTGCCGCGAGTTCGCCGACCGGTTGTCGCACGCCGTGACGGGAGTCACGATAGAGCGATCCATGCCCATGCCGATCAGCGAGGCCATGAAGCAGCCCTTGCCGCCGCCACCCCGCGCCGAACGCTTGGCGGAGACCCTGGTGATGGCTGCCACGGGGTCCGCCGGGACCCCCGACACGGGACAAAAATTGGTAGCTCCGCTGACGGCAGCTGCGGTCCCGCCGCCCGCCAGACCGCGCTCGGTGCTGCTGCCGATTCTGACCGGCGTCGCGGTGGTGGTGATCGTGGCAGCGGCGGCCTGGCGGTTCACGTCCCATCCCAATCCCGCTCCGGCGCAGGCAGCCCCGGTGGCGGACGCAACACCTACTGCAACCCCTGCCGCGCCAGCCGCGGGGTCCAGTGCCGCGCCTGCCCCGCTGAGCACGAGCAAAACCAATGCACCCGCTCCGCCGCCTCGCAAGGAAGTTTCGAACTCGACGGCACCGCCGCCGGCCACTCCGGCTCCAGTCCCCGTAGCCCTGGCTGCAGCTCCCGTGCCAGCGCCCATCCCGGGTCCGGTGGTCGCAACTCCTCCACCGGCGCCAGCCCCCAAACCAGCAGTGGCGGAAAATGTTCCGGCGCCCGCGCCCGCCCCTGTGGCGCTGCCGGCCGCCCCGCCGGCTCCGCTTGCCACGCGAAGCGCGGAGGCCGATGAGGCCTCCCGCCGTGCCGAGGAGCAGCGCAAGGCCGCCGCGGAACTCAGCGCGGGACGGCGCGCCGTCGAAGACGCCCTGAATCGCTACCGCACCGCTTTTGAAAATAAAGATTCCGAATCGCTCAAGACAATCTGGCCGAGCCTGGGCCGCGCCGAGTTGAACGCGTTCCAGAATTTTTTCAAGATCGCCCGCGGCATTAAATTACAGATTCAACCGCTGGGCGAGGCCGACATGACCGCTACCGGCGCCACCGTTCGCGCCCACCGCGCCATGACCGCCGCCGATGAACGCGGCCCCCTCCCGCAACAGGATCAGATCGTACGCATCAACCTGCGCCGCTCCGCAAACGGCATGGTAATTGAGTCCATTGACATCGCCGGCAAGTGACCCCGCCGGTGCAAATAACATCATCGAAGGAGAATTTCAAGAGTGTTCCGAACCCTTTTTGCGTTAGCCGCTCTCAGCGCGGCTGCCCTGGCCCAAACCACCGTCAACTCATCCACCAAACTGGCCTTTGTGATTCCCCAACTCTTCGGCCCCGATGGTTTGACTCTGCCGAATCCCACTCACAAGGCGCATTTCGACAGCGATTTCCAGGCCAATTTCGGACCCTTTAACGCCGCGATTGGAAGTCAATTGACGTCGCTCCCGCTGCCCTCGCCCGCCTCCGGATTCACGTACTCGTTCGATCCCGCCTTGGGCGTCTACACCCGCTCGGCGCAAAGCTACGGCCCCGTGCTCGCGGAGCGCGCCGAGACCATCGGCAAGGAAAAATTCTTCGCCGGCTTCAGCTTCCAGCACTTCCGCTTCGGCACTCTCGATGGCGTCAGCCTGCACAACTTCAATAGCGTGTTCCAGCACGCGCAAACCACCCCGGACCCCATCATCAAGGAAGATCTCATCACCACCAATACTTTTCTGGATACGAAAATTGACCAGGCCACGGTGTTCTTCACCTATGGTTTAAGCGACCGCGTGGACGTATCGGTGGCGCTGCCGTTCGTGAACGCGAACCTGGTGGTGCAGTCCGTGGCAACCATCCGCCGTATTGGAACCGCCAACGATCCCACCATCCACTATTTTCTCGACTCCAACGGCAACCCCACCGATCACAAAACTTTTTCAAATTCGGGTACCGCCTCCGGCTTGGGCGATGTGCTGGTGCGCATCAAAGGCACGGCCTTGAAGACCAGGCCCGCCTGGATCGCGCTCGGTGTGGATGTGCGGCTGCCCACCGGCGACGCCTACAACTTTCTGGGTTCCGGCGCGGTAGGACTGAAGCCTTTCATCGCCATTTCGGGCCGCACCAAAAGAATTACGCCACACCTGAACGCGGGTTATCAATGGAACGATGCAAGCCCGCTGGCCGGCGATATTTTTACCGGCACTTCGGGCCACCTGCCTAACCAATTTGAATACGCAGTGGGCTTGGATGCCGGCGTGAATAAAAGATTTTCTTTCGCGGCCGACGTCCTGGGCCAGGAAATCTTTCACGCGCAAGGCGTCACGCCTACCACCTTCATCGCCGCGAACGGCACGAAATTCGCCGACAACACCTTTGTCCGGGAGAACGCCAACATCACCAACGGCTCGCTGGGCTTTAAGGTGAATCCCATCGGAACGCTGCTGGTGTCCTTCAACGTACTGATCCAGCTGAACGACGCCGGGCTGCGTGCCCGTGTCGTGCCGCTGGTCGGCTTCTCGTACACTTTCTGATGTCAACACATGCCGCGAGTCACGACGCTACTAGCGCTGTTCGTTCCCTTCCCTTGCGCCCGGGTGCAGCCAATCGCGGCCCGATGGCAAGAAAGTTCTCGAACGCCTCCCTAAACAAACCGGCGGAACGTTCGTAGCCAGTACAGCCTGAGCTACACTCCCCAGGCGGGCGCCAGCGGCTACCGGAGAATTCACGTCACCATGAAGCCCAACGGTCTGCCGGTGTAGGCCCGCGAATGCTCCTACGCGGGGAGCTCGCGCGCCCCGTTTTCGGTGTCCGTTTTCGGTACCCCGGTGGCCGCCCGGTTGCTACACTGATTTAAGGCTATTATGCCCACCAGCACCGCCACCGATCCCGCGCTTCGCGAGCTTTCAACCCGCTTGGAAGCCCCCGGTCTCATCCACGCGTTTCGCATCATGTATATGTCCCGGCGCATCGACGACCGGGAGATCCTGCTCAAGCGGCAGAA
>JALYIB010000293.1 GCA_030775965.1 Acidobacteriota bacterium
GCTGTACTGTTCCGGCAGCCAGAACGAATACACAATGAAGTTCGATCCGCCCAGCCCCAAAAAGAAAGTGCAGACCAGGAACCACTCGAGCGCATGCGCCTGCATGTAGAACACCTGCCCGAACGCCACCCACAGGGAAAGCATCATCACGACATAAAACAATCCCAGCGTGACTCGCCGCCCCAGCCAATCCGCCATCGCCGGAACCACCAGCGCGCCCAAAATCGTCGCAATCCCCAGCAATCCCGAGGAATACGACGCCAGTTGCGCGGCGTCCGCCACGGACCGTCCCTCGCGCTGCGCGATATAAGTGATGGCCGACGGCACGTACACCGATCCCGCCCACAACCCGCACAATGAAACCATCAAGTACACAGAGTTGAGAATGGTTCGCCGCCGGTATTCCACCGAAAATAGCTCGGCGAAAGACCGCAGCATGGTCGTCTGCACTTTCTCCCACTTCACCGGCTCTTGCACGTTGCGCCGAATCAGTCCGATCAGCAGCGCCGGCGTGCCTCCCAGGAAGAACATGTAGCGCCAGCCCAGATGGCTGCCAATGAAATAATTCGCGATCGCCGCCAGAAAGAATCCGAAGTAATACCCGGTGTGCATCAACGCGGCGCCCATGGTGCGCCGCTCCTCCGGCCAGTCTTCAGAAACCAGCGACGCCCCGATAGACCACTCCCCGCCGATTCCCACCCCCGCCATGAAACGAAAAATCGCCAGCGTCCACAGGCCCGTGGAAAATCCGGTGAGCATCGTGAACAGCGAAAAGCACAGGATGCTGAGCATCATCGTGCGCACGCGCCCGAAGCGGTCCGCGATAGGTCCCCATACCAGCGCGACCCCGTAGCCGATCATGAACAGCGCGAAGAATACGCCGCCGAAATAGCCGACGTTGCCCGCCGACGCCTCAATCCCCGACTTCGGCAGCAATTCCCGCAGCGCCGGGACCAGAACCAGGGAGTAGATGAACGAATCCATCCCATCCATGGTCCAGCCGCCCCAGGCGGCCCAGAAACTTTTGATCTGGTTCCGCGTGAGGGCGACTTTACCCCGCGCAGTCCGCGCCGCGGGAATGTCCACCGCCGCGCCTAAGCGAGGCCCACGGCTTTCGGGCCTCAAACGCGCATCCCGACGCGGGTCAACCGCCGTCTGTGCGGGCGCGTCCGGCGGCGCTCACGCTGAGTTGTAGGAACGAAATCTCGCATCTTATGGAGCCTGTGTCCGCGTGTTCATTGCTGAGGGCGAACAGAACCAGATTTGCCGCTATTCTGATTCGGATACCAATATTTAAGGTGGCAGTTTTCGCACGCCTTGTCGATGACTTCACCGGCGTCGGTAATCCCCTCGACGTTCTTCGCATCCACGGCTTTAAGGAAGATTCCGACTGCATCGTAGAGTTCGTGAGCATGCCCCGCCCAGGTAGTGCGGTCTGACTCGATCATGGTCTGTATCAATTCGGGCGTTAGCTCAATCCGCGGATCGCCGGCCTTTTCTCCGGGCTTCGCAACGCTACGGTTCGGAATCTGAATTACATTGGTAGCTTCACGAAGTGAAATGGCGTGTTCGCGGAGGTCTTTCCAGTCGTCGTCGGTTTTGGGCGCCTTTTCGATGATTCCCGCCTTGGTGGATCGGGTGGAGACGGCACCCCAAAGAAAATCGGCGTCTGGCTCTACCATCGAGTCCATTACTTCGCGGACCGTAGATTCCGGACGGTAAGCCGGCTGGTTCTTGCCGCAGGAGACGCATGCCAGCATGGAAGCAATTGTAAAAAGTAACTGTAAGTTCGATCGCATTAGGCTCTTCGGCGCCAGCGCATCGCGGATCTCTCCCGTGCAAAGCGCGGCGCGGCCGAGTTCGGTCGCCCGCGCTCATCACGGCTTGCGGTAGTTCGTCCTAGGCGACGCCAACCGCTTTCGGCAGCGTCGCGGCCAGCACCTGGCGGAATTCTTCATCCGTCAGCAGCGCCTTGGTGCGCATCGAGTGTTCCTTCACCGCCATCACCACTTTCATGGCTTCTTCTTCCGTGGTCTTCACGCCCATCTGTTGCAGCTTAGACTTGATCGAATCGATGCCGCTGCCTTTGCCGATAACGATCTTCGGCGCCGGCTGCCCGACTACATCCCAATGGAACGGGAACAACTCAGTCGGATGATCCTTGCCGCAATTCTGCCACCAGCTCGCAATGATTCCCGATTCGATCTGGAACAACTGCTCGCCCACCACCGGCCGGTTCGAAGCGACCTTGTGTCCCGACAGTTCTTCCACCAGCCGAGCCAGGCCGTACAACTTGTCGAGCTTGATGCCGGGATCGACACCGTAAAGCGTCCGCAGCGCCATGGCCGTTTCTTCCATCGGCACGTTGCCCGCGCGCTCACCCAGGCCGAGCACCGTCGAATGAATGACCTCGACGCCCTCCGCAACCGCCATGAGCGTGTTCGCGATGCCCATGCCGAAATCCATGTGGAAATGCGCTTCCAGGCGCTTATTGATGCGCTTCTTGGTCTCGCGCACCAGGTACTGCATGGCATGCGGCGCCAGCACGCCGAACGTATCCACTAAAGCCAGCGCGTCCATGTGGCCTTCGTTCGCCACGCGCGTGATCAGATCCAGCACCCAGGTGATTTCCGCGCGGCTGAAGTCGATCGGGAAAAAGACGACTTCTAAGCCCTGCGAATGAGCGTAGGCCGTCGATTCAATCGACAGATCGATGGCCTTTTCGAGCGGCCACTTGTA
>JALYIB010000294.1 GCA_030775965.1 Acidobacteriota bacterium
GCTCTCGATATGTTGAAGCGCTTCGGTTCGGTGACCGTGCTGAACGGGCACATTCATCAAGTGATGCAGAAGGTGGAAGGAAATGTGACGTTCCATTCCGCGATGTCGACGGCATTTCCACAACCCGCTCCGGGAAGCGCGCCGGCCCCCGGACCCATGAAGGTGCCCGCCGATAAGCTGCGCGATGTGTTGGGCATCCGCAATGTAAATTTCGTAGCGGGATCGCATAGCCTGGCAGTGGTCGATTCGCCTTTGAGCGCCGCGTAAGGACCAGCTCAAATGCAGCACAACTGGACAAACCTAAGAGCAAGAACAACGCTGACGATTCTCACTGGCGTTGTCTGTGCCACTATTGCGATGGCAGCTTCAGCTAAAGACCCCGGCCGCGGCCGTAACGCCTTCGAGAAACGGTGCACCGGCTGTCACGCGCTCGAAAAGATCAAAGTCGGGCCGCCTCTGCGCGATGTGTACGGCCGGCATGCCGGGAAGGACCCGCAGTTCACCTACTCGGATGCGGTGAAGGCGGCATCGGTCACGTGGGACGAGGCAACGCTCGACCGCTGGCTCGCCGATACGGAGAGCGTCATACCCGACAATGACATGTCCTTCCGGCTGAACGATCCGGCCGAACGGGAGAGCATCATCGCGTACCTGCGGCAACTGTCGGGCAAATGAGCCGGGAGAATAGCATGATCAAAAAACTTCTCATCGCAGTTGGGGCCGCCGGCATCGCCGCAGTGGGTGGCTCCCTAATTCATCCCTTCGGGGCAGCTGTTGCTTACGGACCCAATCAGACCATCTTTCGCGAGGCACAGATCGATCCGGAAACGCTCGCGCTCGTCCAGCGTGCGTGCCAGAACTGCCATTCGCAAAACACCGCATGGCCCTGGTACAGTCACGTTGCCCCGGTCTCCTGGCTGCTCGAGCGCGACGTTCAACAAGCCCGCTCGCATATGAATCTGTCACAGTGGCAGGACTATTCGACGGACGACCGCCTTCGATTGCTGAGCGTGATCGGTAGCGCAGTGAGAAATCGAAAAATGCCGCCTCAGCGCTACCTAATACTGCATCCCGAAGCCCTGCTGAGCGACGAGGAGCAACAGCAGATTTATTACTGGACTCGAAACGAACGGCGCCGCCTAGGACGTCCAACCTCACCCCATCGGCAACCGCAGAGTGGGGGCTAGTAGGCCGAGCGCAACTTCACGTAAGCGATAAACGCGCTTGCGTCCGCCGAATCGAAGACGTCGTGAAGATTGCGGATCAGCTAGGTCGCTACGCGGTAGGACCTGGCTATTGGTTCCCTTATTTGGACCGTGTGCCGCTTTGCCCTAATGTACTAGGCGGCCTGAACCTCATTCTGCTTTGCGGACATGAACCGACGGTTATCCGACGATCAGCGTAGCCGCGCGCTTGCCGACTTTCTTAAGTGCCGTTTCAAGGCCACGAAGCTCCTCCATGCTCAGTTCAGAGAACACTCTCTTCATCTGCCCGGAATGCTTTCGAAAGGCTGAATCGATGAGGGCCTTGCCGCGTGGGGTCAGGGCGACGATCCGCACGCGCCGGTCTTCGGCGCTCTCGACTCGGCTGACTAGGCCCTTCTCCACGAGACGGTCCACGGCGGTACTGATCGAACCTGCGGTCAGATCGACGACCGGGCCTATCGTATTGACGGGCAAAGGCCCCTTGTGCAGCAGGACTTCCAGCACGCCGAAATCCGAGAGGCCGAGCCCGGTCTCTTCAATGCCAGCAGCGGCGTACCTCGTCAGGGCGCGCATCGCCTTCATCATTACTAGCCAGACGTGGTCCGCCTCTTGAATACGTCGCGTCATAAAAAACCTGAATCTCCAGGAAGTATACATCATCAATTATATTGACATCAATATGATTGACGCCATGGAATGGCTGCCAATCGAAAAAGGAGAACCCGGTTATGAAAAATGCTTCCGCAATCGCCCGCTATCTGGCTGGCGTCATCTTTCTTGTTTTTGGCCTGAACGTATTCCTGAATTTTATCCCCCTTCCCCCGCCCGGCGGCATTGCAGGACAGTTCCTGGGCGCCCTGTATGCCTCGCATTACCTGTGGGTGATCTTCGCGTTTCAGGTCATTGCCGCAGTACTTCTGCTAGCTAACCGTTACGTGCCGTTGGCGGTGGCCATGCTGGCGCCGGTGATCGTCAACATTCTTTCTTTCCATGCTTTGATGGCCCCGAGCGGGCTTCCGCTGGCCCTCTTCGTGGCTGTACTGTGGACGGTGATCTTCGTCGACGTACGACCGGCGTTCGCCGGGCTGTTCCAGGCCCGCCGGCAGGCCCACGCCTGATCAGCCAGGCATGTCGCTCGGCACTCAAATACAGACATCTATGACAAGCAATCGAACGATTCTCATCACTGGAGTGACAGGCAATCAGGGCGGCGCGGTTGCGCAGGCGCTGCAGGGTAGCGGGTTCCATCTGCGCGGCCTGACGCGCAGGCCGGACAGCGAGCGAGCGGCGGCGCTGGTGCGCCAGGGCGTCGACATCGTCAAGGGCGATTTGGATGACGAGGCGACGGTGCGCCGTGCGTTGGCCGGCGCGTGGGGCGTCTTCGGCGTGCAGAACGCGGGAGAGGCGGGCGTCGAACGGGAAGAGACGCAGGGCAAGCGTCTGGCGACGCTGGCGCGCGAGGCCGGCGTCGAACACTACGTCTACACCTCCGTGGGATCGGCGCACAAGCGGACGGGCGTCCCGCACTTCGACAACAAGTAGCGCATCGAGGAAACCGTGCGCGGCCTCCGCTTCCCCTCGCATGTGATTCTGCGTCCCGTGTTCTTCATGGAGAACTTGCTGGCGCCCTTCAGTCTCCAGGGCTCCACGCTGGCGTGGGCTCTCGGGCCAGGCACGAAGCTACAGATGATTGCGGTGGACGACATCGGCTGGTTCGGCGCACGCGCGTTCACCAATGCCGCTGCCTTGAACCGCCGCGAGATCGATCTCGCCGGTGACGTACGAACGATGCCGGAGGCGGCCGAGATCCTGACGGAGGCGCTGGGCCGGCCGATTGCGTTCACGCAGACGCCCATCGAACAGGTCCGGCAGTACAGCAAGGATATGGCGGTGATGCTCGAATGGTTCGAGCGCGTCGGCTACAGCGCCGACATCGCTGGCCTGGAACGTGAGTTTGGCCGCACGCTCACGAAGCTCCCCGGTTGGGCGCGCGGCCATGCGCGACCAAATGCGCGCTGAAACGACTCAAGGAGAACTTTCATGAAAGCTATCAGATTGCTGGAATACGGTGGGGAATTGGTGATCCAGGATGAGCCGAAGCCGACGATCGCGCACGATGAAATCCTGGTGAAGATCAAGAGTACCGCCGTCAATCATCTGGATCTTGTTGAGGCCTCCGGCGCGGCTAGACAAATACTCCCAATCGACCTGCCCTGGATACCTGGTCATGAGTTTTCAGGGGTCGTTGAACAGGTTGGCAGTGACATTGCGGCGTATGCGGTAGGTGATGCCCTGTTCGGAACCACCACCGGAATGGGCGCGTACGCGGAGTACCTGGCTGTCAAGGCGACGGCTGTCGCAAAGAAACCATCCAACCTCTCCTTTGAGGAGGCGGCATCCGTGCCGGTGGCCGCCCAAACCGCGTGGCAGGGAATCTTCACCCACGGTCACCTGGAAAAGGGTCAAAAGATCCTGATCCATGGTGGCGCCGGAGCCGTGGGGGCCTATGCGGTGCAATTGGCATCGCATGCCGGAGCCACCGTCATTGCCACGGCAAGCGGCGGCGATGAGGCTTACCTCACCTCCATCGGAGCCAGCCGGGTTATCGATTATCGAGAGGCACGGTTCGAGAAGGTTTTGCGAGAGAAGGTCGATGTGGTCTTCGACCTGGTCGGTGGCGATACACAGAAACGTTCGTTCCTTGTCTTGAGGAAAGGCGCCCAACTCGTCTCTGCCACCCAGCCCGTATCCCAGGAAGAGACCGCGAAGCACGGTGTGTCGGGCGCGATGATGAGGCTCGCGCCGTCAGGGGACGTGCTCGGCAAACTCGCGCAACTGCTAGAAGAAGGGACGATACGACCAGACGTCGCGACCGTGTACCTTCAGCGCGGAAGGGCTGCGCGGATCGTCCGCGCGATATCGTTGCGGCGGGCGACCGGAGAGGTCGTCCCCTTTCTCCTGGGGAGGATACTATGGTCGTTAGGTTCGTGAAGCAGGCTCAGGCGCCCCAACACGAGATCGACCTTTTGCAAAGGGATCAGCGGAGAGTGATTCCTTCAAAACATCTTAAAACGGAGGGAATAAGTGAAGGTCGTCGAAGGTATGCGTCCATGACGACAAGTGACGAATTGGCTCGCGCCACACAGAGCGGAAAGATCATGACTGCAAACTTATGCTCACACAGAGACCCGCGCTGGGGCGCTCGCGTGCTTCACTTTGCTTCTTACGCTGTCATACTGATTTCAATTAGCCTGAACGCCCCAGCGCAGGAGCAATCTCAGCCACCGGAGAGCATTCCGCCGCAGGGACCGGTCGAAGCGGAGCGCTGGAATCTGTTCTACCAGGCGACGTCGATCGGACAGTATCACGGCACGTTCCACTCGCCCTACTCCGGTCCGTTCAGCCTTCAGGATTATCCGGAGCGCGATGTTTCGCTCACAACAACACTGTTTCTCGGTATTCGTTTGGAGAAGAACACGGTGTTCTACTTCGATCCGGAAATCGCGGGTGGCAAAGGGTTCAGCGGCGTGGATGGCTTGGCGAACTCCTCTAATGGCGAGTTGCCACGCGTCGCCTCAGCCACGCCGAAGCCATACCTGGCTCGCCTCTACATCTCGCATGACTTCGGATTCGGCAGCGGGAAAGAGTCTTTCGAAAGCGAAGAAAATCAGTTGGCGGGCCAGCGCCCGATGAATCGGTACACGATCACCGCCGGACGCTTCACGTTGACGGACTTCTTCGATAACAACCGCTACTCGCATGATCCAAGAACGCAGTTTACGGGGTGGGCGGTCATGTACAACGGCGCTTGGGACTATCC
>JALYIB010000295.1 GCA_030775965.1 Acidobacteriota bacterium
GATCCGAATTGCGCATGGGCACCGGCAGCACCAAAGTAAGCGACTTCATGGATGCCGGCGTTCCCTTGGGTATCTCCGTCGACACGGTTGCTCTGGCCGGCAATGCCAACCTGTTCGGCGCTCTCAAGCTGCTGCGCATCGCGGAGGACATGCGAGGCAAGAGCGAGTTCAAGATGACTGCCCGGCGCGCTCTCGAAATCGGCACGATCGGCGGGGCGCGTTCGCTCGGCCTGGAGGCCCGCATCGGTTCGCTGAAGCCCGGCAAGCGCGCCGATTTAATCTTGGTCTCCACCCGCAACCCCAACATGGGTGTCTTCACCGACCCCTCGCATCTCCTGATCGAAGCGACAGAGGAAGCCGATGTCGATACAGTGGTCGTAGACGGCCGCATCCTCAAGCGTGGAGGCAAACTGACGGGGCCTTCAACCAGTAGCGTGCTGGCCGACGCGTCCGCGTCCCTGGCGGCGATGCGGCAGCGGGTTGGCGGCAACCCATAGTAAACCGCCGCCGGTTCCGAATACCTTGCGCAGCGCCCTAAGGCTTCGGCTTTCCCGTGCCGTCCGTAATTACACCTAAGGTTGTGTCCGCGTTGCAATACCGGACACATTTCTCCGGACGGATGTACTTGTCTTTCAAATACTTCCGATACTCCGGATACATGGTCTCGGCTCCCCCCATTACGCTCTCGATCGGCAGATGGTATATCTGAATCATTTCGCCGGTGAACGGGTTCTGTCCCGGAAGAAAATGCGGTACGACGCCCGCTACATCGAATCGCGGCCCTTCCGCAATCGGCTCGCAGGCCGACGCCGTGGCCGGAACGTTCGCCTGGGGGTCGAATACCCATGTCCGGCTGATCACGTAGGGCTCGCTGAGGTACACCGGATCTTCGAGCCGCATCGTGATCGTCAAAATATCTCCGTGCCGGAATATGTACTGGGTGATGGTTGCCTGGTCGCTACTCGGCGTACCGTTGCGACGGATAAATCCAGCCTTCACATGGGTCGTGTAGGCTGTAAGAACGTCTCCGTTCCAAGTCCCGGTCGTAAAGCGGAGTACGGATTGAACGCGTTTTTCGAAGGATGCGGACGTCCATCCATCCAGATCGTCGTCACATCGACGTCGATAAAGCCGCTTATTTTCCAGGCCACGACCCGGTTGCCGCGGACGGGATCGGTCTCCGCCCAAATCTTCAGGCCCTGGGGTCCTAAGACCTTGTAGAAAGGCGTGTAGTACCCACACTGGTGTTCCGGTCAGACATGGTCGAGTAATTGAATAGCAACGCGCGCTCACGCCCCGCGTCGTTGATCGGCAACCCCAGAGAATCCACCGAGTTCGGGCCGGGCCCGCGCTCCAACCTCCTGGTGCGCCCGTACGCATAGGAACCCGCAAGATCTACTTCGGCGAACCCCGGCGCGCTCATCAGACACCAACTCATTACGAGCGGAATACGCATAATGGCTGGAGCGCCATAGGACCGGCACTGCTCGCCGTCCGCTTCATCCGTTGCCGTATCCCATAGATCACCCACTTTCTTGGCCGCCAAGGTTATCGGAATGCTTGCGTAGTCCCCTTTAGGCGGCGTGACCCTCCGTTGCCGCCAATCCTGCGTTATGATCGAGACCCAGTACCCGGTTAGATCGATGGCCGCCGGTGCCCCCGCGGTTTGCTTTTGCGCGCGCTCCTTGCGGCGCAAAAAACAGCAGCGCGGCCACCATGCCAGCCACTATGCCGCGTCTAAGACCCGTTCCTTCTTTCAATTTTCCACGCTTCATCGGGCTCCCGTAGTTTGGTGCGGCGCGGAGTTCAGACTCGCGTACACCGCCGCGACGAACATATCCGTCGTCCACAGACCGGTGTCCGTTCCGTACCTGGTTCGTAAGGCCTTGGTCGGATTGGCCGCGATGGCCTGTTCCAAGGTCAACCCCTGTTTGATTTGAATCTGAACCACGTCCCGCAAGATCGTAACCATATCGCGGTACTCCACGACATCGTGGTGATCCATCACCCGGCCATGCCCAGGAATTACATAGGTGCGAGCTTCCTGCCAGACCAGCGGAAAGGGTGGAATCACCAAATCCAGTACGTGGTTCAGCGCGTCGATTTCGCCCTGAATGCTGCCTCCTTGGGCGGGGTCAACGACCGGAAAGCGGTTCAAGTCAATGATGTCGCCGATGACGACCACATCGGCTTGCCGGAAAATACAATGCTGTCGCCGTCGGTGTGCGCGGCGGGTTGATACAAAACCTGAATCCCTGCATCGTTGAGATACATGGAGTACATTCGTCCACTGT
Organism: Acidobacteriota bacterium; assembly: GCA_030775965.1. Classification (GTDB taxonomy): domain Bacteria; phylum Acidobacteriota; class Terriglobia; order Bryobacterales; family Bryobacteraceae; genus Palsa-187. Next base: position 2,295 of record JALYIB010000295.1, read on the forward strand.
AAGGCTTGGTGGGCCACAACGACTCCGGCATTCCACCCGGCCCGCCCATGCGTTGCAGCACGTTCTCGTGCGCTAGTATGTTGGCCGCGCCCCCGTTGGTCAGTGTATCTAGGTCCACCCCACGGTTGCCGTAAACGCCGGAGAGAATGGTGACTCCCGCCTTGGAAAGAATTTGGTTGCCGCCCACGTGATCGGCTCGGCGCTGGTGTTAATGATGTAGCGAATGGGTCCCCTAGTCAATTTGCCGACCGCTGCCAGCACTTGGTTCGACATCTCCGTGGTGCCAGTGTCAACCAGAACGGCGCCGAGGGGCCCAATTTGTACGGCTATGTTCCCACCCGCCCCCAACCCCCAGGAAACACTCGCCACTGGCTCGCTGATAACAGCGGATCTTCTCCGGCCACCGATTCTCCCTACAAACTTCCGAGCACCGTGGTGACGGCGCGCATCATCTGTCTGTGTCAAAAACGGAACAAGATCCCAGCCTATCGAGTTGCTGGCGGCCGATCAGGCAGCGTATAGGCCACAGCCATGGCGCTCCAACTCGCGGCGGCCGCCGAAATGAATTGGTTGTTGCCGAACGGATAGCCAGTTTCGAAATAGATCTGCTGTGGGTAGGCGCGCGTTTTCACCAGCCAGGAGCCGTCCTGATACTGGTTCCGCATCAGGTACTGGACACCCTTGACGTAGGCGTTGTCGGTGGCGGGAACGCCGGCCAGGTGCAGTGCGTAAAGCAAGATGCCAGTGGCGTAGGCATCTGGTTCCATATCGTCCCGTTGACCCCACCCGCCATCTTTGCGCTGAGAATCCAGGATCTGACGGACTACGCCGTCCACATCTTTTTTTGCCGCCTTGCTCCAAACCAGACCCATCACCTTCATGGACCGCTCTTCCGCCGAGCGCGCGTTCACGCCCAAAAGCCATTGGCGGGCGCGTCCGAGCTTCTCGTCGAATTCAGTTTTATAACCCGGCACCGGGATGGCCGTCAGAGCGCGAATGCCCATCGCTGTGCCGGTGACCAGGCTATCCTCCAGGGGAGGACGCGAAACACCGTTGGGGGTCCAGTATCCTTCGGGTAATTGCAGCGCACCGGCCAAATGAACCATCTGAGCCGTGGTCGTATCGAGCGGATGTTTTTCAGCGGCCAGGCCCATTAAGATGTAGCCAATGATGACGATGTTGCCGCCGGGCTGATCGCCTTGCATGCCGAGTTCGCCGGCCTGCTTGAGCGAAGTACCAATCTGTTTGAGGTTGGTTTGTTCCATTTCCTCATTGATGGCGATGCCTTTCTGCCGCGCTTCCGCCGCGGCCATCGCGGGGAGCGCCTCACTGTGGCAAATAAGGCAGGTGCGTTTCTGATAGCTGTTTGGGCCAGTGGCAAGCACCAGATTCACGGCGCGTTCAACCGACACGCGGGGGTCCGTGATGCCTCCCTCTTGCAGGGGCGGAAAAGTCTTCTGGCGCGGTCCATGGCCTCGAGTAGCGCCGAACTCTTCCAGTACCTTGATCTTGCCAGGGTCGTTCCGGTACAAAGCCCAATCTAAAGCCCGCTCGCCGTCGGTGTCTTCGAGGTTCGGATTGGCGCCTTTTTCAAGCAGCAGCTTTATAATGGGCGCGCTGGTCTGCTCGGAAGCCACGGCGGTCATCAGAGCCGTGCGCTTGTAGGG
>JALYIB010000296.1 GCA_030775965.1 Acidobacteriota bacterium
ACGGAGCCTATCTCGACAGCCTCGGCTGGGCGCAGTTCCGCCTCGGGCGCCTGGAAGACGCCGAGAAAAATCTCCGCCGCGCCCTTGAAAAAACTCCCCGCGACCCCACCGTGCACGATCACATGGCCGACATCCTCATGAAGGAATCCAAAGTGAAGGAAGCCGTGGCCCAGTGGGAAACCTCGCTCAAAGAGTGGGAAACCAGCTCCCCCACCGATCTCGATCCCACGGAAATCGCGCAAGTGAAGCGCAAGCTCGAAGCCGCCCGGGTGCGTCTGGCGCGCGAAGTTCCCCTTCCCTAGCGCGCACCTTCCTCAGGGAGATGTTGAACTAGTTTGCTGCTAAAATACCTGAAATAGGAGTTCGCTTACTAAAATGTTGAGAACTGTATTCCTGCCCGCCCTTCTGGCATGTGCCGCCGCCGTTCTTTCCCCCTCCACTGCCTCGGCGCAGATCAAGGTGGGAATCGTGAATTTCCAACGAGCCGTTCTGGGAACTTCCGATATGAAAAAGGCGTCCAATGATTTGATGCTCAAGTACAAGCCGCAGCAAGATGAGCTCGAAACGCTCCAGCGCGACTTGGCGGAACTCCAGGCGAAGCTGCAGGACCCCAGAACCCCTGCCGCCGCCGCCGTCGATCTGCAGGCCGAAGGCCAGCGTAAACAGCGCGAAGCCAAGCGCATTCAAGAAGACGTGCAGGCCGACGCCGAAAAGGATCGCAACGAAATTCTGCAGCGCGCAACGCAACGCATGACCGAGGTAGTAAAAAAACTCGCCGACGAAAAAGGTTTGGACGTGGTCGTCGACTCCGCCAACATCGTATTCTTCAAACCGGCGCTCGAAATCACCGAGGACTCCATCGCCGCCTACGACCGCACGTACCCCGTGAAATAGGGAGCGAAATGCCAGGTTACCTGGATGAATACGGAGTCACCGACGCCCGCGGCGAACGTCTCCGCAAGCGCATCGTCCTGTGGGGCATCGTAGCCGTCATCGCCGCCGCCTCCGTATTCTTCTTCTTCCGCAACTGGAGCGAAGAGCGCACTGTCGACCGCTTCGTGTCGCTGCTCAAGCAGCAAAACTACCAGCAAGCCTACCAGCTCTGGCAGACCCCGGACAGCGCAAAATATTACCCGCCCGAAAAGTTCTCCGAAGACTGGGGCCCCATGGGCCTCTACAAAAACACCGCCGCCCTTGAAGTCAAGGACGCTGATTCCTGCGACACCGGCGTAGTCTTCGACATGGCCTATCCCGGCGCCGACGACTTCGGCCTATGGGTCGAGCGCAAGACCAAAATCATCAGCTTCGCCCCCTGGCCGCGCTGCCCCGGCCCGCACCTGCAAATCTGGCGCTTCCTAAAATCCCGCTTCTAAGAATAGGGACGGAGCCTGATTTCGCCCGTGCCCGCGAACAAATCAGGCTCCGTCCCTATTTTTCCGGCTTGACGATATATACGTCATTGACGTATAGTCAGGATAGTGATCGCCGAAGTCGTCAGTCTATCGGGATACGAATCCCAGGTAGCGGCGCTGCTCGACGAGGAAGAACGGATGGTGATGGAGTTTTTCATTGCCTGTGGACCAGAGGATCATCCGGTGATCCCGGGCTCCGGAGGCTTTCGCAAAGCCCGCTGGGCCCGGCGAGGTCAGGGAAAGAGCGGCGGCTTTCGCGTGGTTTATTTCTTCCTCACCGAAGCGGGCCAAATATTCATGGCTGCGATTTACGCAAAATCGCGGAAGGAAAATCTTTCAGTGGCCGATCGGAATGAGCTCTCAAAACTCGCAACGCAGATCAAGAAAGCGGCCAGAGGAGGCGGCAGTTGAAAACCAGAGGCCACAAACGAACTAAGTTCGGTCTAGCGCTGGAGCAGAGCGCCAAGGAAATACTCGCCCACGTAAGAGGCGAAGCGAAGCTTCCCACACGCCGTATAGTGCTGCCGGATGAAGTCGACGTGAAGCGCATCCGTGCCCGCGCGCGAATGTCGCAAGCCGAGTTTGCACGCGCCTTCTGCATCAATCCGCGCACTCTCCAGGAATGGGAGCAAGGACGCCGAAAGCCCGACGCCACCACCCGCGCTTACTTGGCGGTTATCAGCAAAAATCGCGAAGCAGTCTTGGCCGCGCTCGCGCCCTGAGGTCCTAATGCTTCGCCCAAGCCCAACCCGTAATCCTCCACCCCGCCGGACCCTTCAACAGCGCCAGCGTAATGATCGACCCAACCTCGCTAACCGGCTTCCCCTTTAGCTTGAAATTGTAGTTAGCCTAGTATTTCTTCCCGCCCGTTAGTCGTATGAAAACCTTGATATCGGAATGTAATTTTTCCGGATCGCGCCTAGCTTTAGTGAGCCACATGACATGACCGAATCTTTCCGGGATGGCAACGGCATATCTAAAGGGCCCGTTTCGAGCTTCGTTGTAGGACATATACA
>JALYIB010000297.1 GCA_030775965.1 Acidobacteriota bacterium
GATCGACGCTGTGTAATCCGATCCGCCGCGCCCCAGCGTGCTGGTGACACCGTCTTCGGTCGAGCCAATGAAGCCGCCCATCACCACTACGTGTTTCCTCGCGAGCGCGGGAATCGTGTTGCACGCACGGCGGTAAGTCTCGGCGAAAATCGGCGCGGCCTGGGTGTGGCGGCGATCGGTCACGATCACCAAGCACGAATCCAAATGCGCCGCGTCCATTCCCAGGCTGCGGAAGCGCGCGGTGACGATGATGCTCGAAAGCCTTTCGCCAAATGCGGATACGGCGTCCGTGGCGCGCGGAGTCATCTCGCCCATCACGGCGATGCCTTTCACTAACTCCGTCAGTTCTTCAAAGTGCGCGTGGACCTGATCTTCGACGCCCAGACCAGCGGATTCCTGCTTGTGAAATTGGTGCAGTTCCGTCAATAGCGCTAACGCTGCGTCACGTTGCCCGGCTGCCGCCGCGCCCGCGATGGCCAGCAGCTTGTTAGTGGTCTTGCCCATGGCCGACACCACCACTACCGGCCGCCGCGCGAGCTGTCCGCGCACGATGCCCGCTATGCGCTCGATAGCCTCCGCCGATTCGACGGACGTCCCGCCGAATTTCATCACGATCATCGTTTTGCCGCGGCTCCTTGCAGGAGTCCTTTCTCCACCATCACCTCGGCGATCTGCACGGCGTTCAGCGCGGCGCCTTTTAACAACTGATCGCCCGCGACGAACATCGCAATCGATTTGCCGCTGGGATCGCTGCTGTCCTGGCGAATGCGGCCCACTAATACGTCGCCCTGCCCGGAAGCGTCCTTGGGCATGGGGAAATAATTCTTCACGGGATCGTCAATCAACTTGATGCCCGGCGCCGATCGCAGAATCTCTCGCACTTCGGCGGCCGTGATGGGTTTCTCGCATTCGAAGGTCAAAGCTTCGGAATGCGCGCGCAGCACCGGCACGCGGACGCAAGTGGCGCTGATGCGAATTTCCGTGTCGCCGAAGATTTTCTTGGTCTCCTGCACCATCTTGGTTTCTTCTTCGTTGTAGCCGGTGGCGGGATCGATCTTCGAATTGTGGCTGAACAAATTGAAAGCGTAGGGATGCGGCAGCACGGTATTGGCGTATTCGCGATCCTCTAAATGCGCGCGCGTCGACTCCCGCAACTCTTCCATCGCGGCTGCACCGGCTCCTGAAGCAGCCTGATAGGTTGCGGCAATCAAGCGCCGGATGCGGTTCTGGCGGTGAATCGGCCACAGCGGGACGATGGCAATGATCGTCGAGCAATTCGGATTCGCGATGATGCCGTTGTGCCCCGCAATGGCTTCCGGATTGATCTCCGGAATCACCAGCGGCACTTTGGGATCCATGCGGAACGCCGACGAGTTATCGACAACCACCGCGCCCGCCTGCGCCGCGATGGGCGCGTACTTCTTTGAAATCGATCCGCCGGCGCTGAAGAAGGCGATGTCGATATTCGCGAAGCTGGTCTCGGTCAGCTCCTCCACCAGGACATCGCGCCCTTGAAACCGCATGCTCTTGCCGGCCGAGCGCGCCGACGCCAGCAGCCGCAGTTCGGAAATCGGAAATTTGCGATCTTCCAGCAATCGCAGAAACTCGACGCCCACCGCTCCGGTGGCGCCCGCTATCGCTACTTTGTATTTGTCGTTCATTGTTTTAACAGTTGCCTCGCTATCGTTTGATACGTTTCAATCGCCGCCATCAGTTCGCGCTTGGAGATGCGCTCCTGGTCGGTGTGCGCGACGTGGATACTTCCCGGTCCGAACAAATACGGCGTCCCCCATGTCCCGTTGAATGCAGGAATGTCGGTCGTGAACGCCACCACTGTCGTCTCCAGGCCTGGGATTGACCCCATGTGCACCGCCGGAATGCACAAGACTTCGTTCGCATCGGCTTTTCCGGCGACGGCCTCGGCCACCGCGCGGCGCGTGCTGTCGCCATCGTCGACCAGGCGGATGAAAACTTCCGCCATGGCACGATCGGGAATTACGTTGGGCGCGCGGCCACCTTGAATGGTGCCGATGTTGAGAGTGCTCTGCCCCAGAACAGCATCGCTCGGCAGAGCGATTTTGCGGACACGCTCTAGCGCGTCGAGTAATTTCTCGATGGCCGATTCGCCCAGATGCGGATACGCGGAGTGCGCCATCTTTCCTTGCGCGACCACTTCAAAGCGCAGCGCGCCCTTGGATCCCAGCACCAGCTTGCTCTCGGTGGGCTCGCCATTGATCACGTACTTGCTGCCGCGCGGGTCTTTCGCCGCGGCCAGAGCTCCGGCGCTGTTGCGCTCCTCGCCCACCACGAACAGCAGAGCCGCCCGGCGCTCGCCCGCCGCCAGCAAGGCTTCCACCGCGAAGACCATGGACGCAACGATGCCTTTGGTGTCGCAGGCTCCGCGGCCCCAGATGAATTCGTCATCCTCATGCGA
>JALYIB010000298.1 GCA_030775965.1 Acidobacteriota bacterium
GGATGGGCCGAAGGTGGTTCCGAAGGAGTTGTCGCTCATCGCGAAGTGTTGCGCGTAATTCCACAGGGCCGTAACGGTATTGCCGTCGTAGTAGCCCATAACGATGCCTTTGCCCTTACCGGCGTCATTGCAGCTAGCGGAACTGGAGCCCACGCTTTGCTGGAACAGATTCATTAAGCCGGAATTGAAGGCTTTCTGTTCGTCGGCGTAGTTATGGTCCTGGTCGCAGATCACGGCCTGCGCGCGACTTAAACGGAAAGGCTGGGTCTGGTTCGGGTTGCTGGTCAGCAGTCCAGCGGACAGGAGTCCGTTGACGGAGGGCGTATCGCCGGACGCGTGGAACACGGGCTCGCCTGCGGTATTGTTCGCCGCGTTGGGATAAGTTGCGAAATAATGATCGAAGGAAACGTTCTCCTGGAAAATAACGACAACGTGCTCAATGGGAGTGGTGGTTACACCATTCGCAGGCTTGTCGGCGCGCAGTAAAGGCGCGGTACCCAGCAGCCCGCACATCCATATGGGTAGCAGAAAGCTGACGGCAGGTTTACGAATTCTCACAAAATGGTTAAACATCAAAGTCCTCTCGCTGGCTGTGAAATCATCGGCCCTAGGGCGAAATACAAATTCGCCTTAGAACCGAAGTCCGAGAGTGCCACTGCTAGATGACGAGGGGTTGAAGTGACGATGAAAATACGCGCACGAATGGACGTAGAGTCAGCGGGTCGTGTTTCGGGTTTCCACGACGACCAGGGTTTACTTGAGAGCGGCGCGGGTGGCGATGTCGAGCACCCATCCGGGGAAGATGCCGAGAATCAGCGTGCCCAAGGCCGACGCATAGACGGCGATTTTCAGGCCGATACCGGGCGCGTCGAGGGTATCGAGCGAATCACCCGGATCCTTGAAATACATCACGACTAGGGTGCGTAGATAGTAATAGGCGGCTACGGCGCTATTGAGCAGGCCCAGGACGGTTAGCCAAAACAGGTTGGCGTCGAGCGCGGCTATGAAGATATAGAACTTCCCGAAGAAGCCCGCAGTGAGCGGGACGCCGATCAGGCTCAGCAAGAAGATGGTGAGCATGGCGGCCATGGCCGGCTGGCGCTGGGAGAGTCCCGCGAAGTCTTCGATGGCTACGTAGCGTTCGCCGCGTCGCGATAAATAAGTCACTACGGCGAAGGCGCCCAAGTTGGTGAAGGCGTAGGCGGCCAAATAGAACATGGCGGCGGCGGAGCCAATGCTCGAATGCGCGGTGACGGCTACCAGCACGTATCCAGCGTGCGCGATGGAACTGTAGGCCAGCATGCGCTTGATGTTCGATTGCTGGAGCGCGGCGAAGTTGCCGACGATCATGGTGGCGAGCGCGCAGGCCCAGACGATGGGCTCCCAGCGCGCGGCAATGGGACCGAAAGCTGTCATGAAGACGCGGAGCAGGATCGCGAAGGCCGCGGCTTTGGGGCCTACCGAAAGGAATCCGGATACGGGGGCCGGTGCGCCTTGATAGACGTCAGGCGCCCAGATTTGGAAAGGGGCGGCGGAAATTTTGAAGCCCAATCCGACGAACATGAGGGCCGCGGCGGCTCCGGCCAGGGCCAGTGGAGGCGTGGAGGTTTGGAGCGCGCTGCGGATGTGGTCGAGGTTCGTCGAACCGGTGAGGCCATAGATCCAGGCGACGCCATAGAGAAGGAACGCTGTAGCGAAGGAACCCAATAGGAAATATTTTAGGGCGGATTCGTTGTTGCGGGGGTCGTCGCGGAGATATCCGGCTAGCACGTAGGAGGCGATCGACGAAATTTCCAGGCCGATGAAGATCATGATCAGTTCGTTGGCCGTGACCATCACGCATTGGCCGACGATGCTGAACAGGATCAAGGCGTAGTATTCACCGCCGGCGGAGTTCTCGCGGCGCAGGTATTCGGTGGAACTTAGGATCGCGATCACGCCGATGCCGATCACGAGGACTCGGAAGAACGAGGCGAAGCCGTCGATGATCAGCATGTTGCTGAAGGCGGCCCCAGGATCGCCGGCGGCTGAGATTGAAGCTACCAACGCAGCTAGCAGAGCCACGATCGAGAAGGGTCCGAAGATCTTGCGTTGGTCGTCGTTGGTGAAGACGGCTTCCATGAACATGATCAGCACGCCTGCGACGGTCAGGATCATTTCCGGCAGGATGCGGAAGTATTCAACGCCGGTGGGGAACAAGTTAGCGGGCATTCGCCACCTCGCTTCCGGCAGCGCGCGGCTTGCTCTGGTCGAGAATTCGTGCGTTTTCGGCGCTGATCGAGGGCAGGAAGGTTTGGGTATAGGTTCCCATCCACAGCATCAATAGGAGCAGCGGGAGGATGGCGGCCCACTCGCGTCCGCTTAGGTCCGGCATGTGATGGCTTAACGATTCCGATGGCTTTCCGTAGAACGTCCGCTGATAGAGCCACAGCATGTAGCAGGCGGAGAGAATGACGCCAACGGCAGCGAACACGGTGGCGGTGAAACTCGAGAACGAGGCTCCCTGCAGCACCAGATACTCGCCGACGAAGTTGTTCAGCATCGGCAGGCCGACAGAGGCGAGTGTGGCGATCAGAAACACGATCGCCAGGTTGGGCGCGGGCGTGGCGACTCCGCCGTAAGCTGAAATTTCCAGCGAGTGGCGGCGTTCATAAAGATATCCCACCAGGAGGAATAGCGCGCCGGTTGAAATACCGTGATTCAGCATTTGATACACGGCTCCGTCGAGGCCCTGCTGGGTGAAGGAGAAGACTCCGAGCACCACGAAACCCAAGTGGCTGACGGAGGAGTACGCGACCAGCTTTTTCATATTGGGCTGGACTAGCGCGACCAAGGCGCCGTAGATGATGCCGATCACGGCTAGCGCGATCACCCAGGGCGCTGACTTATGCGCAGCGTTAGGGAAGAGCGGGAGGCAGAACCGCACCAGTCCGTAGGTACCCATTTTCAGCATGACGCTGGCCAGCATGATGGAACCGGCCGTGGGCGCTTCGACGTGGGCGTCGGGCAGCCATGTGTGCAGCGGGAACAGCGGGACCTTGATCGCGAAGGCGATGAAGAACGCCAGGAACAGGAGCATTTCCACTTGACTGCTGAGCGCCAGTCGGCCGCTTTGCAACTGTGCGACGATCTGCGTGTAGTCAAAGGTGCCGGCGCGGTTATACAAGAAGATGATGGCGGCCAGCATCAAGACCGAGCCGGTGAAAGTGTAAATGAAGAACTTCACGGCGGCGTAGATGCGGCGATCATGTCCCCAGATGCCGATTAAGAAGTACATGGGCACCAGGCCGATTTCCCAGAACACGTAGAACAGGAAC
>JALYIB010000299.1 GCA_030775965.1 Acidobacteriota bacterium
AGCTGCTCTGGTGAAAAAACTCTGCTGGCCGCTGCTGGAATCGTGGCGCTGTTGCCGCCCAAGCTGCACGCGCCCGGCGCCGCTCTCTTGGTCTTGGCGGTAGCGGCGTCAGGAGCGCTGGCGGGGGCGCCGTTGTGCTGGAAAGAATCCGCCGTAAACTCCCAAGCACGCCGAAATTGGACCGGACAAGCCGCCGCGTACCTCGCCGCCAACTATCAGCCGGGCGATGGAATCATCTATTCCTTTGGAGATCTGACAGGCGTTCTGCGCGAGGCCGGCGTTCCCTTGCGCGATGGGCTCCACCAGGGCAACCGCCCGTCCTGGGACGCCGCGGTGCTGCGCCCGGACTTGTTTTTCCACGAGGAATGGGCGCTGGCCGTGGCCGGCGATAAGGTGGACGAAGCGGTGACCCGCTTAGGCACGCGCTACGAGCTAAAGAAGCGGATTATGGTGGAAGGAGCTCCCGCCATTGAAATTTATAAACGCCAATGGAAGCAGATCCCATGAACATCCCTTTCACCAAAGCGCACGGCGCGCGCAACGATTTTTTGCTCACCTGGCGCGATGAATTGCCCGAGGACCTGGGCGATATCGCCGCCGCCGCCATCGCGATTTGCGATCGCCACACCGGGATCGGCGCCGACGGCTGGCTGCTGATTTCACCCGCTATCGCCGAAGACGGCCAAATTGAGCTGTGGAATTCCGATGGCAGCCGCAGTGAAATCTCCGGCAACGGCACCCGCTGCGCCGCGGCGCTGTTGGTGGAGCAGCACGCAGCCGGATCCGAGGTGAGCATCGCCACCGGCGCCGGCCCCAAGCGCCTGCGCCTGCTCGAGCGCCAGGGCCGCACCTACTCTTTCGAAATGAACATGGGCGCGGCGGCCGTCGAAGATTTGCACGCCTCGGTCGAAGAGCGCGAATGTACCATCCTGAACGTCGGCAATCCGCAGTGCGTTTTTTTTGTCGGCGATTTCGATTTCGAATGGCAGGCGCTGGGCGCGCGCGTGGAACGCCATCCGCGTTTCCCGAATCGCACCAACGTGTCCTTCGTTCGGGTGGTGAACGCCCACACGCTGGACGTCCGCTTCTTCGAGCGCGGCGCGGGTGAAACCATGAGCTCGGGAACGGGGTCGACCGGCGCGGCCGCCGCCGCCGTTGCACGCGGCCTGGTCACCCAGCCCGTGCAGGTTTTGACGCCCGCGGGCCCGCTTGCATTACGCTGGGAAGGCGAGACTATCTTTTTGGCCGGACCAGCCGAACTTATAGGCAGCGGTGAGTTTTTTTGGAAAGGGACGGACAGCAAGTGAGTTATTTCGAAGATCTTCAGAAGAAGATTACCTCCAAAACCGCGCACGTGGGTATCGTGGGCTTGGGCTACGTGGGCCTGCCGCTGGCCGTCGAGTTCGCGGCGGCCGGGTTCAATGTCACCGGCATTGACATCGATGCCAAGAAAGTCGCGGCATTGAATCGCGGCGAATCCTATATTCAGGACATCCCCACTTCGGTATTAGCGCCTTTAGTGAAGTCCGGCAAACTGAGGGGGACCACCGATTTCGGCGCTGTGGCGACGATGGACACCATCGACATTTGCGTCCCCACGCCGCTGCGCAAGACCAAAGATCCGGACATGAGTTACATCGTCAACGCGTGCCAGGAGATCGCCAAGCATTTTCACGCGGGCGTATTGATCATCCTCGAATCCACCACCTATCCCGGCACCACCAACGAACTGATGCTGCCCATGTTCGAGCGGCCCGGCATGAAAGTGGGCGAGGAGTTTTTCCTGTGCTTTTCGCCGGAGCGCGTGGATCCGGGCAACGCCAAGTTCCAGACCCGCAACATTCCGAAAGTGGTGGGCGGCATCACGCCGGCCTGCACGCAAGTGGGCGCGCTGTTCTACCGGCAGGCGCTCGAAACCGTCATTCCGGTGAACTCCACGCGCGTGGCGGAGATGGTGAAGCTGCTCGAAAATACTTTCCGCATGATCAACATCGGACTGGTAAACGAAATGGCCATGCTGTGCGATCGCATGGGCATCGATGTGTGGGAAGTGATCGACGCCGCCGCCACCAAGCCCTTCGGCTTCATGCCGTTTTATCCCGGGCCCGGCCTGGGCGGCCATTGCATTCCGATCGATCCGTTTTATCTGTCGTGGAAAACCAAGCAGGCGGGCATTGAAGCGCGTTTCATTGAACTCGCCGGATACATCAACGGCAACATGCCGCACTTCGTGGTCGACAAAATTCAGAACGCGCTCAACGATCACGCGAAGGCGCTCAAGGGCTCGCGCGTGCACGTGCTGGGCGTGGCTTATAAGCGCGATATCGATGACGTGCGCGAATCGCCGGCGCTGGATATTATTCACCTCTTGGGCAAGCGCGGCGCGAGCATTACCTATAGCGATCCGTACGTGCCGCGGCTGCACGCCGACGGCGTGGTGCCGGAGATGACCGCGATCGATGCCGACAAGGGCGCCGCGGACGCCGATTGCGTGGTGATTGTCACCGATCACAAGGGCTTCGATTACACACGCATCGTCGAGCGCGCAAAACTGATCGTCGACACGCGCAACGCGCTAAAAGCCAATACCTCGCCGAAGATCGTGCGGCTGTAGCGCTATTTGAGCGCCGCGAATTCTTTCTGGGCTTGCGCGAGCACCGGGAGATCGGTGTCGGCGTCTTGCCACATCGCGAAAAAAGCTCGATAGGCATCTTTCGCTTGGGCGGAGTCTCCCGCCAGAGCCCACGCGCGGCCCGCGCCCAGGAAGGCAAGCGGATAGACGACGCCCCAATTGGCGCCCTTGTGATCCAGAATCTTCCGGAATTCCGCGGCCGCCATCACGCCTTGGTTGCGCCGCAAATAAGCGATGCCGCGCAGATAGGGCACCTGCGAATAGGCGCGCTCGTACGGCGCGGCGGCTTGTAACGCTTCGATCGCTTGGCCGGGTTGATTTTGCTGAAGCGCTAACGTCGCGCGGGCCACGGGGAGGCGGACCGCGTTCAGCAGCGTATCGTGGGGGCGCTCTTTGGCTTGCGCTTGCGCAGCCTTCAGCGGCGCTTCGGCAGCGGAGCACAGCAGTGCGGCGACGGCTCCGATTTGCTGCACCGCTTCACAACTTCCACGGAACTCACCCATGCCGGCGACTTGCGCGAGCAATTGGCCGGCAGCTCCTTCAAGGCCGCGTTGTTGGGCGAGGCGCGCGCCCTGCTGCGCTAGTGCGGCGGCTTTCTTAAATTCGCCATGAAGGAGAGCGTTCTGCGATTGCTCGCCGAGGCTTTGATATTCTTCGGGTTTGCCGGCGAGCCATGCGATTTCTGTAGCGGCGAAGCCGGAATCGGACAGCATGAAGGCAACGCGAAGCAGGGCGCGGTGAATCGCGGCGACGTCGGGAGTGCGCGGAACGGATTTGGCATCCGTGAAACGGTCGAGGCGGGCATAAGCGAGAATCAGAGCCGAATCTAGACTGGGGTCGCCCGCGCTCTGATATTCCGCGAGCGCTTTCTCCCCTTCGCCCAGGCTGGTGTAGATGCCTCCCAATTGGTTGTGCGCCAGACGATTGCGCGGGTACGTACGGTTCAGCAGTAAATTCGTATCGATGGCCCGGTACAAGTCGCCCGTCGCTACGCGATCGTAAATAGCCTGGATACGCAGGCGCTCGAATTCACTGGCGCGGTCCGCCAGGGTGAAAGCCTTGGTCAAGGATTCCTCGGCGGGGCTGTTCTGACCAGAGTCGCTGTAGGCGAAATACAGTTGCAAGTACGCAATCGCGAAGTTCGGATCCAATTGGGATGCGTGCTCCAAGGAGGCAATCGCTGCTAGCGCGCGGCCTTGGTTTCTTTCCGCCACCCCCTGCGCGTAGGCTTGGAATGCTTCGATGGAGCCGCTGCTCACCAGATTCAAAGGGCGGTCAAACTTTTGAATCGAGCTTGACGATTCGCCCAGTTTCGCGCGTATGCCGGTGGCTGCTTTGGAGATCGCGTTCAGCACTTGCTCGCGGCCGTCAGCCTGCACCTGCTCGCGCGCCAGCGTTGCGCCATTCTGACAATTCACGGCTTGCACGGTGATGAGGAAAGCCTGGCCCAGATCCGCAATTGCTCCGTTGATCATGGCCTTCTGGCCTTCGCGCACGCAGATGTCGTGGGCGACCACATTGCTAATGCGCGTGTCCGGCGGGCGGCCCATCCGCTTGAGGTCCTGTTGCGTCTGCTCGTCGTCCATGATTTTCAGGAACGGAGATTGCTCGAGTTGTATTGCCAGCGCGGTGCGCAGCGTGACGTCGAAAATTTTATCGCCGGTGGTGTTGCTGAAATCGGCCAGTACCAGAATGTCTTTGTCGGAGAGCCGTTGGTTGGATGGGAACTGCATTACCAGCAGGGCCAAGCCCGCGACCAGCATTACGATGGATGCAGCCGCGACCCAGTACTCGCGGCGGAATCCGCGCGCCTGCGAAACGGCGGTTAGCGCCTGCTGGAGCTCGGCGGCCGATGGATAGCGCGCGGCCGGATCGCGCTCCAGACATTTTTGCAAGACTTTTTCGAGCGCGGCGGGCTGCACGGGGCGGCGGTCCGCTACCAGGCGGCGGCCCATCAGCATTTCGTAGAGCACGCAGCCGACGGCGTAGATATCGGAGCGCGCATCCGGCTGCTTTGCCGGCGTAGCGTCGGTGGGGCTGGGCGCGGGACGCGCTGCCTCTCCTCTTGCCAAGCCGAAATTCATTAGCTTGATGCCCGCATGCGTTACCAGAATATTCGCCGGCCTCAAGTCGCCATGGATAACGCCGCGCTGGTGCGCGTAATCGAGCGCGTCGCAGATTTCGCGGGCGAAACGTAGCGTTTCCTGCAGCGACAACGGCCCGCGCAGGGGCACGCCGTCGATCCATTCCATCGCCAGATAATGCGGGCCGACGTCGTAGAGCGTGCAAATATGCGGATGATGCAGCGCGGCGGCGGCGCGGGCCTCGTGCTCGAAGCGCTCTGAAAACTGCTCTTTCGAAATTGTGATGGCGACTTCACGGCTGCGTCGCGTGTCGCGCGCGCGATACAAGTCGCCCAGGCCCCCGGCGCCGAGCGGCGCCAGGATCTCATAGGGTCCCAGGCGATCGCCGGCGGCCAGAGCCATGAGGGGAGTTTATTTGCCGAAGTAATTCTGATCGAAAGTAATAGTGGTTTTGCTCTTGATGGCGTCCACGCCTTTTTGCGCCATCTCGGGCGCGATCTTTTCGGTGATCTCGGCCTTGGCGTCCTCCATGCTCTTGCTTTCGTGCTTGGTCACCTGGATGATGTGATAGCCGAACTGGGTCTTCACGGGCTCGCTGATTTCGTTGATCTTCAGGGCAAAGGCCGCTTCCTCGAACTGCGGGACCATGCGGCCGCGCGTGAAATCGCCCAGCACGCCGCCATTGGCGCCGGAGCCGGCATCGTCGGAGTCACTCTTGGCAAGCGCGGCAAAGTCTCCGCCGGCGACTAATTTTGCGCGAATGTCTTTGGCTTTGGCCAGCGCTTCTTCCTCGCTCAAATCCTTCTCGCCTTCCTTGAGCGGCACGGCGGAGCCGGCCATGCGAATCAGGATGTGACGCGCGCTGACGGTATCGTAGTCGGCTTTGTGCCCGTCGTAATAGGCCTGCAGATCCGCGGCGCTGGGCTTGGCGTCTCTCGAAATTTTCTGGAAGAGCAAGCCAGCCACCAGTTGATCGGAACGCATGGCGAGCTGCGATTTCGCTTCCGGCGTCTGGTCGAGCTTCTCGCGGCGGGCTTCTTGGGCCAAAACCTTCAGCTCAGCCAATTGTTCGGCGAGCTGGCGCTTGGCTTGCGGCCCTTGCGCGGCGGCGCGGCGCTCGGCAGGCATTTGCTCCACGATCTGCGCGAAGATCTCCTCGAACTGGGATTTGGTGATTTTTTCGGTGCCAATGGTCAGCACGATGGGGTCGGCCGAGGAGACGGCCGAGGCGGCAACCGACGGGACGGGCGATGCGGCGGCAGCAGCAGGTTTGGGCGCCGCGGGCGGAGCCTGTCCCGACGTCAGCGCGAGCGCCAGAAAAAGGCCGGGCAAAAGGTGGACAATTTTCATAACTTACAGGATAGCAGGGGGTACAATGGCTAGCGATGGATCTAATTTTGTACCGCGTGGGGAGCGGGATTGCGCGCATTACGCTCAATCGTCCGGAGAAGCGCAACGCTCTGAACGCGGAGGCGATCGCGGGGTTGGCAGATGCCTTGACGCGGTCCGCTCAGGACGCGGCCGTGCGGGTAGTCGTGATCGCTGGCGCGGGCAAAGATTTCTGCGCGGGCTTCGATGTGTTGTCGCTCGACAAGGGCAATGAAGCAGGCGCGGTGGAGCACCTGGAAACGGCGCGGCGGCTGGCGGACGTGCTGCTGGCGATCCGGCGGCATCCGCATCCGGTGGTGGCGGCGGTGCAGGGACGCGCGTTGGGCGGGGGCGCGGGAATCGCGACCGCGTGCGATTTGATTCTGGCCACAGAGTCGGCAGGGCTGGGATATCCGGAGGTGAAGATCGGATTCGTGCCGGCCATGGTGGCGGCGCTGCTGCGGCGCGCGGTGACGGAAAAGCGCATGTTCGAATTGCTGGCGAGCGGAGAGCCGGTGGCGGCGCAGGAGGCAAAATCCATAGGCCTGATCAATCAAGTGTTCGCCGACGCGGAGTTCGCAACCGGCGTCGAGGCGTACGTGCAAAACCTGGCGGCGAAATCGGCGAGCGCGCTGAGTATGACCAAGCAACTGCTGTATCACACGGACGGGATGACGCTCGAGAAGGCCATCGAAGCGGGCGTGCAGATGAACGCTTTGTCGCGTACCACGGAGGACGCCAAGCGCGGTTTTGCCGGCTTTGGGAAGAAACGCTAGATTCGCGTTATGGTGGAAGTACCTCATGGCTCGCAAGCATTTTGAATGGAAAGTCCGCGATAAGCTGATTCAACTCGGCGAGCGCACGTTGATCGTCGGCGTGCTGAACGTCACGCCGGATTCGTTTTCAGACGGCGGCAAATACGCAGATCCCGACCGCGCCTTCGCGCGCGCGGTGGAACTGGAAGAAGAAGGCGCGGATATTATCGACATCGGGGCTGAATCCACGCGGCCGGGGTCGCTGCGCGTTTCCGAAGCCGAGGAGTTGCGGAGGCTGGTGCCGGTTTTGAAGCGGCTGCGCAATAAACTGACGGTGCCGATTTGCGTGGACACTTACAAGTCCGCCGTCGCGGAGAAGGCGCTGGAGTTGGGCGCCGACATCATTAACGATCCGAGCGGACTGACCATCGATCCGGAGCTGGCGCGGGCGGCGCGGCAAGGCGACGCCGGGCTGATCGTCAATCACATGCGCGGCATGCCGGAGACCTGGGCCAAGCTGCCTCCGCTGAAGAATCCGCTGGCGACAATTGCCGCTGAGCTCGACGCGTCGGTGCATCGCGCGGTGGGGGCCGGGGTGGAACGGCGGCGTATTGTGATCGATCCGGGGCTGGGCTTCGGCAAACGCAAAGAACAGAATTT
>JALYIB010000300.1 GCA_030775965.1 Acidobacteriota bacterium
CATCGAAGCTACCTTGCTGCCAGACGGGAAGGAAGTCACTATCACGGGGCAACTCGGCGAGGTGATGCAGGAGTCCGCTAAGACGGCTCGCAGCTACGTATGGAGCCATGCGGCGGCGCTGGGGATCGATCCTGCTAAGTTCTTGAACGCCGGGTTGCACATTCACGTTCCGGCGGGGGCGATTCCCAAGGATGGGCCGTCGGCGGGCGTGACGATGACGACGGCGCTGGCGTCGCTCTACTCGGGTAAAGCGGCGCGCAGCGATACGGCTATGACGGGCGAGGTCACGCTCACTGGGTTGGTCCTGCCGATCGGTGGCGTCAAGGAGAAAGTGCTCGCCGCCCGGCGCGTGGGGATCAAGCGGGTGATTCTGCCGCGCGGGAATCAGAAGGACCTGCGCGATCTGCCCGATGAGGTTCGCAAGGAAATGGAGTTCATCTTCGCGGACCGGGTGGAGGACGTGCTGCAGGCTGTCGTGCCGGGGCTGGCTATGGTTCCGGCGCTCGCGGCGTAGCGAATTCGCTAAGATGGCGTCATGAAGACGCTACTTTTTCTGGCTTGCGCCGTGAGCGTTTGGGCGGCGGACCCTACCGTCGCCGACGCCAAGAAATTCCTTGACGACGCTGACAAACGGCTCTTCGATTTGAGCCTGGAGGCGAACCAGGCTCAATGGATTCAGTCCACCTACATTACTGACGACACCGAAGCGATAGAGGCTCGGGCGAACGAGCGCGTTATCGCCGAGTCAGTGCGGTTGGCCAAGGGCGCCGTGCGCTTCGACAAGGTGAATCTGCCGCCTGACATGCGGCGCGAGATGACTTTGCTCAAGAACGCACTGGTACTGGCGGCTCCGGCTGATGCTAGAAAGAGCGCTGAGGTTACTCGTCTGGCGTCCTCACTCGAAGGCACTTATGGCAAGGGCAAATATTGTCCGGAAGATAAGGCGGGCGTCGCCAAGCCGTGCATGGACATTGAGGCGATTACGCGGGTGATGGCGAACAGCACAGATCCGGCGGAGTTGTTGGATGCTTGGCGCGGGTGGCATGGCATTTCGCCGCCGATGCGCAAGGACTTTCAGCGATTTGTGGAACTGGCGAATGAAGGCGCGCGTGAGCTGGGATTCAAGGATACGGGGGCGATGTGGCGGTCGAAATACGACATGCCCGCCGACGATTTCGCTCGCGAAGTAGACCGGTTATGGGAGCAGGTGCGGCCGCTCTACGTATCGCTGCACAGCTACGTGCGCTGGAAGCTGCGCGAGAAGTACGGGGATGCGGTGCCGGCGAAAGGTCCCATTCCGGCGGATCTGCTGGGGAACATTTGGGCGCAGGATTGGGGCAACATCTATAAGCTGGTGGCGCCGGTGGAAGCGGACAAGGGTTACGATCTGACGGAGATTTTGAAGAAACGCGACACCAAGCCGCTCGACATGGTGCACTACGGAGAGAACTTTTTTAAGTCGCTGGGGTTTGCGCCGCTGCCGGCGACATTCTGGGAGCGGTCCATGTTCGTGAAGCCGCGCGACCGGGATGTGGTGTGCCACGCCAGCGCCTGGGATCTCGATTCGCTGGAAGATCTGCGCATCAAGATGTGCATCGATATTACGGAAGAGGATTTCACGACGATTCACCATGAGCTGGGGCACAACTTCTACCAGCGGGCTTACGACAAACAGCCGTTCCTTTTTCGCGATAGTGCGAATGACGGTTTTCATGAGGCCATCGGCGACACCATCGCGCTGTCGGTGACGCCCGAGTATCTGGTGAAGATCGGGTTGCTGGATAAGGCTCCGGACGCTTCGAAGGACATCGGGCTGTTGCTGGCGCGGGCGCTGGATAAAGTGGCGTTTCTGCCATTCGGGTTAATGATCGATCAATGGCGCTGGAAAGTGTTTTCCGGAGAGATTCCGCCAGATCAATACAACAAAGGCTGGTGGGATTTGCGGCTGAAGTATCAGGGCGTGGCTCCGCCGGTGGCGCGCAGCGAGAGCGATTTCGATCCAGGCGCGAAGTATCACGTCGCTGCGGATGTGCCGTACACGCGCTACTTTCTTTCCTTCATCATGCAGTTTCAGTTTCACCGGGCGCTGGCGAAGGCGGCGGGATGTCCGGCGG
>JALYIB010000301.1 GCA_030775965.1 Acidobacteriota bacterium
CGCGTGGGAAGCGGTTCACTGCGCTGACCATGGTCCCACCCCAGTTGGTTGAAAAATGGGCGCGCGAGTGTTTCTCCACGCTGCCCGGCGTTCGGGTCTTCTTCATCGATGGCGTGCGAAACGGCGCTTCGTCGAATGGCTTCACGGGAGTGAACGAAGTGAAGTTTCGTAACGGACGAATCCTCCGAGAGGGGCTGAAGACTACGTTGAGCGAGCTTCGGTTGGCGAAGCGTCACCGCTCGGCGCGGGCGCGCTGGAACGTCAACGTTGGCGCTCCCTCTATTTTCGTCATATCGCGAGAGCGGGCCAAACTTGGCTACTTCTGGCGCCACGCCTACGGAACACCCCACTCGGGGCCGTTTCACGGAAGCGTCGTGAATCCGGACACCGGGAAGCCGATCCTGACGTCGGACGATCAGCTACGCCGGGCGGACTTCCGGAAGGTGAAGCACTCGGAGCTGATTCTGCCAGACTCGCTGAAGGCGAGGCTTCCTTTCCATAGTGCGCTGTGGCAAGCCGACAATGCGAAGATCCCGCGCATGGCGCCGATGGAGTTCGTCGGGCGGTATCTCGATGGCTTCTTCGATTACGGCATCGCGGATGAAGTTCACGAGCTCAAGGGCGAAACGGCACAAGGCAATGCCTTGGGAACGATGGCGTCCGCCTGCGACCGGACGGTGATTCTTACCGGAACACTGCTGGGCGGCTACGCCGACGACGTTTTCAACATCCTTTACCGGGTCGAGCCCAAGAGGATGCGCGAGGAAGGATTCGATCATGGCGAGGCTGGCGTGCGGCAGTTCGCCAGCGTGTACGGCGTGCTCGAAAAGGTTACGACCATCGAAGCGGTGGACAACGCTTGCTCGAAGGCCAAAGTGACAACGACAGTGAAGCGCCGACCGGGTGCATCGCCACTGCTCTTCGGCGGCTTCCTGATGAACTTGGCCGCGTTTGTGTCGTTGGAGGACATATCGGATGCGCTCCCGCCGTACGTGGAGGAAGTCATCTCGGTCGAGATGGACTCAACGATGAAAGTGGCATACGGACAACTTGAGGACGACGTCCGGGAGGCACTGCGCGCGCATCACGGTAACGCCTCGGTGGTCAGTACCGCCATGAACGCACTTCTGCTGTATCCGGACCGGCCGTTTGGGCTGGGAACGCTCTATGGGTTCGACCGGAATCCTGAGACGGGAGAGCGCGAGCGTTTCGTCATTTCGGAGCCAGTGGATCTGAACCAGGAATTCGTCTACGCAAAGGAGCGGCGGCTGATCGAAGAGATCAAACGCGAGCTTGCGGTCGGCAGAAAGGTCCACGTGTTCGCCGTCTATACAAGGAAGCGGGACGTGACGCGGCGGCTTCAGCATCTTCTCCTGAAGGAAGGGATTCGCGTCGACATACTGACCGCGGAAGTGCCGCCAGCCGAACGCGAGGCCTGGTACGAGCGACAGCTTCGGAACGGCATGCAAGTCTGCCTGGCTCACCCCAAGCTGTGTAGCGTCGGCCTAGACTTGCTGGACTTCCCGGTGCTGCTGTTCTACGAAACCGGCTACTCGACATACACGCTTCGTCAAGCTAGCCGACGCAGTTGGAGGATTGGGCAGAAACGCCCGATTCGGGTCGGATTCTTGACCTACTCAGAGACGGCACAGGAGTCGTGCCTACGGCTGATGGGAAAGAAGCTGATGGCGTCGCTGCCGATGGAAGGCAAGCTCCACGCCGATGGACTTCAATCCATGGACGCGGACGACGACCTGCTTACCGCGATGGCGCGCGATCTCGTGACGCGGCAAGGCGTAGGCGAAGCTGCCGCGGAGGTTTGGAAGAACTTGGGTCGACACAGAGGGCCAGTCGAGGTCACGGACGCAGCATTGCCGGTAGCCGCCGAAACCCTAGTTCAGGAAACTGACCCGCCGGAAATCGCGACGTGGATTCGACCGGCTGGGCCGGCGGTTCAGCTCTCCAAGCGTCGCATGTTACCCCCGGCAACTTTCAGCGCAGAGGCGGGTCCCTTGATGGCTCCCATCAACTGTCCATTCACTTTGAGTGCCACGCGTGCCTACGGTTTCTAACAGTCATTTTCAAAGCTCTCTGTTAGCCGGGGGTTCAGCAAACTCCCGCGAGATGTGATCGACTGAGGAATCTTCACCTCAGCCGCAAACCTGAAACGTAGAATTTTCTGCTTCATCATAAAACAGCGCAACCATTCCAATCGAAATGCCCCGATGTCCGCAAACGGTTCCAGCGCTGCATCGCTGGCGCGGGACACATTAGATTCCAATGATGTGGTGCTTGATTGCGAACCGGGTCAGCTCTGCGGTTGAAGCGAGCATCAATTCACGCTTGATGGCTGATTTGTGGTAATCGATGGTTTTTTCCGACACGTGTAAGAGAACGGCAATCTCCTTGTTAGCTCGGCCTTCAGCCACTAACTGGAGAACTTCCCGTTGGCGCTGGGTCAGGCTTTCAGCCTCTCCTATTTTTCCCCCCGTTTGATTTTTGCCGGTACAGGATTGTTTCCAGTCGATCAGTCGAGTCACATACCGGCCACCGCGCATTACCACTTTGATCGCGTCTTTTAGTTCGGAAGCTGCAGAACGCTTCAATAGGTAACCCGCGGCCCCAGCGCGGAAGGCTTCTTCAATGTATGCTACCTCGGCATGCATGGTTAGAAATATGACTCGGGCTTTCGGAATGGATTTTACCAGTTGTCGGCAGGTGTCAATCCCGTTCAGCAGGGGCATCGAAATGTCGAGTAAGACCACGTCCGGACGCTGTTGCTGGACAGCTCTTAGCAACGCATGGCCGTCGCCGACCGCTCCAATCAAGTCACAATCGTTCTCCAAGAGCTTGCCGATTCCCGCTAATACCATCGCATGGTCATCCGCCATCAAGACCCGTGGTAGGTTCACGACCTAGCCTCTGGCAACGCAATCTCGACAACCACCCGCGTGCCGGTGAGAGGCCGGGAACGGATTGTGAGAGTTCCCACCACCAACCGCACCCGCTCCTCCATACTCACAATTCCCAGCCCTCTCTTCGCTTTGACCATCACTAGATCAAAACCCGTGCCGCTATTACTAATGGAGAGCAATACCCTACCTCCTGCGATAAACAGGGAAACGCGGGCGTGGTTCCCGTCCGAATGTTTAGCCACATTACGGAGGGCCTCCTGGGCTACGCGATAGAGACACAACGCGAGGTCGGGGGGAATGGACTGACTTAGGTTTCGCTGCCGGAAGCGAACCTGCAGCTTCTCCTGCTTCGAGAAGTCGGCGCACAACGCCCGTAATGCCGCTGGTAATCCTAGATGATCGACTACAGACGGATGCATCCGATGGGCGGTATCCCGCAAATCGTCGGAGATGCTCTCTGTTTGGTTTCGTAAGGATGCGAGTTGGCCCCGTATTGACTCTGCGGATCTGCGTGGGCCCTTCTCGAGAACCTCCATCGCTACAATGAGCATTGCAACTTTCTGATTCAGGTCGTCGTGAAGTTCACTGGCAATTCTCCGCCCTTCTTCCTCTTGCGCGGTAAGCAGACTGGCGGTTAAATCTCTCAACCGCGCCCGGTTTTGGCTCAACTCGGCGTTGATCGACTCGCGTTCAGTCACGTCTTCCATGGCAAGCAGAATCAGATCCGACATCTCACCCTCCCACACCAAGCGTCGTGCATTGAGGAATAGTGTACGCTCACCGACCCGCGGGAACACATGAGTCAGTCTGAAGTCCTGGAAGCGCTCGTTCTTAGGTAGAATCCTCTCCAGCAGGTCGTTCAGAACGGGACTATCCCACGCGCCGCCGACGCCAAAGATCGCCCGATTCTCCACTTCGTCGGAAGAAATCTGAAAGCTTTCGTAGAACGAGCGATTGGCAGTCATTACCCTGAGGCTGTGATCGAGCACAACTAAAGGCTCACGCACTGTATCGACAATAGCTTCGGCGTAATCGCGTGTCCGCTCGGCGTCCTTGAGGCTCCGCTTCATGGTGTCGATGTCGACCAGCGCTATCAGTACGCCATCGATTTTGTTTTGCGAGGTCAGGTAAGGCCGCACGTTCATCGAATAGTAACGGCCCTTCCTGTCCCGCACTTCTTGGTCCTGCGGAGAGAGAGTCTCAATCGTGCGCGCGATGATCGGCTGCAAGTCGCGCAAGTCTAGATTAGGTCTAAGGTTCTGAATAAGTTGGCCAGCGTCAGCTCGCATAATATTGAACGGCTTCTCCGCCGACCGTGTGAATCGGCGTATACGAAGGTCATTGTCCAAGATGAGAACGGGAATCCGGAGTCCGTCCAAGATGTTTCTCAGATCGTCATCGAGCTGCTTCCGTTCAATCTCCCCGTCAATCGATTGCAGCTTTCCCGTAAGAGCCGCCAAATCCTCGTTACGGTTCTGCGGCTCGTCGTCCCTTGACAGGGGTTGATTGACGGTGACCGCCAATTGCTCGTTCGTGGTTTCCGAGTCCCCAATAACGGCCCGCAAATATCTTCTACCCGCACCCAGATCTTGTTCGCGCTTCACAATCACGCACCCCCGGGGGCAATCAATGCTTCCCCAAAGAGCTCAAGTTCGCCTGCCAATACTCCAATTCCCACGGTCCGAATGTTAATGAGAAACGCTGCCGCCGCAAGTAACAAGCGGGGGCCGATACTGTGTTCGCCTCGATCCCTCGGATCAAAAATGAGAATGTCCATAAAATGCCGAACCGTGTCAGACTGTCGTGGCAGTCGCGGCCATCGCAGATGCTCCAGAAGCGCGTTCCAGCGACGGTCCAACTCTACTAGCGGCCGCCATCCGAGCAATGTCCTCACTGGCTAGCGGGCAAACCTTGAACCGCATACTGAACCTACCGCGCCTCCACCGGGTCACGGCTGTGCTCCTCTTGCCACAAGCTGGTTTTTGACCCTGGTTACCTCCTCATAGCGATCGCAACACGCCTCGCACTTACGTAGATGATCCCCCACGCTAAGTAGTTCCGCGGCGGTCAATCCGTTTCTTCTTGTCTTTTCTGTCCCCGCCGAAAAAAGCCAGAGCTGATCCTCGTGAAGATGGTCGTTATTGTAAATATCTCCGAAGACTTCAACGCTCCGAATGCCGACATGATGTATTTCACTGACGCGACAAGAATATCGCACGTCGTCAAGAACATCTAGGTTTCGCGGTGGTTTGGTTTCGATCTCCTGGCCCTTCGAGAAACAGTGTTGTGCACTCAGGCGTAATCCGGAACGTGAGATGTCCAAAACGGTGGCAGAGAAGTACGCTCCGTCTTCGGGAAGAAGCCGGACCTGCGCGGGATCGCCGCACAGATACCGTACCTCGCAGCGCTTGTCACTCATCAATTTGAGTCCATTGGGTCAGTGCTGGCGGACTCGCTCCAGTCGAAGCGGCGTCGGAGGAAGTTTCGAAAACAGTAGAAACTTTCCTGGCCCTGGACACACGGGAGGATTTAGCGGAGGCATATAATTTCTCCAATAGGAAGCGTGGTAGTTCTCTTTGGGCGACCGGTCACCTAGTAATATCGGACTAACTCGCGTGTCTACCACCTAGTGATATCACTAGCCTTCCCTCGGTATGTCGCTTTCTTTCCAGGCCTTTTGCCCACACTTCTTTTCGCTCAGACTAAAAACAGATCACAAGGCAGTGAGAAAGCGGCCCTGTCGGGGGCGACTAGTAGTCATATACTGGTTAATTTTAGAAAGACAATTTGAAATAAAACACCTCGTTAGCAAATGTTCAGCTTTTCTCAAAGTTGTTTTGCTCCTCAACGCGTCCTCTTTGCACTTCACTTGCCATAGCCTATATCGGCCGATGGTAATGATAGTACTCAGAGAGAGCTATTGGGAATATCCATTTGCAGGCGCTATTGTGACCTCCCGCCGTCAATCAAGGGTGAAAAGCCACTGCATTGCCGCCACGCTTTGAAGGAAATTCCGCACGGCTGCGGCCTCCCTAAGGAGACACGTGAAAGGACCGCTCTGCAGATTCGCGACGTGACACCACTCGATCCGACCACCATTGCCAACCTCCTGCGAGCAAGAGGCCGATAGCCATTCCGATCATGTCGTCCTCGACGTCATTCCACTCAAACAGATTGACATAAAGAAGATGTTCGGCCGATTCCAGCAAAAAAGCGAGGGTAACCAAGAGCATAGATGTGAAGACCGGCCGGCGGGAGAACGCAACGCGTACTGCGCCGGCAGTGGTAGCAAACAGGATTAGGTGCAGCGGGCGATGCCAGAGTCCCTGCGTGCCAATGGCGTGTTTAGTTTTCTGAGGAAGAAGAGATCCGACGATGAGTATAGAAACCTGCGCAATCGCGGCGAGCCGGGCCACGGCCGATGGTTGCGGCACGGGTTTGATTTCGGACACGCGGTTAGGCCTTCACGACGCCGTTCGCTGGTGAGCAAACGGTGGTTTCCTGCGAAAGGAAGGTGTCAGGGGAGCAACCGATAAGTCTGTGGACGCGGGACCCTTTCAACTCGTCCAGGAACGCATCAGACTGGCAGAGGTCACTGTGATGGAGACGATTCTTATCCATTTTATCGACAACCAGAAGTCTCGACGCCTTCAACTTGGAAATTGCCGCCGGCAGGCAGACGCACCGGTCCACGCCATCGATCGAAATAAGATCAAAATAGCCGCCTGACAATTTCCGGATCTCATCAATGCCTGCCTGACCCATTCTTAGTGAAACCAATTTAAAAGATCTTGACACATATCTATGGCCTCGTTTGGAGCAGGAGTTTAGTCAGAGTTATCAAACTACGCGAGCGGATCTGAATCGCGCAACAGGGAAACTACGATACGACAGAGCTGCACGCGGTAAACGCCTTTCCCGGGAGCCGGCATCGTGGCAAATATGAACAACTGGTGGAGTCAGAATTCTGCTGGATGAGTTGTCGGGTTTGTAGCGCGTGAGGAAGAGGAGGCACAGCAAAAACATCATGAGCATAAGCAGGAATACCCCGGCGCGCACTAGATGGCTCCGATTGTGTTTCCAGTAGCTGCGAATGCGTCGACCGAAAGTATGTCTCCTCCTAGTCAACTTTTGTGTGTCGCTGCGAGTTGAGTAAAACCGTAGTCCGCAACCTTGGCACCGATAGGGCGATTCTCCACTTGCGGCCCTTTCCTTGTCGCCGGTACGTCTCCCGAGCGAGGAGCGCACCTGACCGCTTCCGCAGCTTTGGCACTTTAGAACCGGCGCGGGAACGGCGCAGTCCGTAGAAGCAGCGTTCAACATGCGCCTTCCGTGCCGAGGAAGTCCGTTTCAGGATCGAAGTGATAGCAAAATGGCGTCTCTGCGGAATCCCGGCTGCTTGCCCGATAGGATTCTATGGTTGCGACCAATCCGTCGTCGAACGACGTGCGGGCCCGAAAGCCGAATTCCCGAGCGGCGCCGCTTACATCCAGGACCCGCCGAGGCTGGCCGTTAGGCTGCGATGAGTCCCAGATGATACGCCCAGTGAATCCCGTTAGCGAGACGATCCGGCCGGCCAGATCCCGCATCGAGATCTCTTCGCCGGAGCCGATATTGACGGGTTCGGAGCCATCGTAAAGTAACGTCGCCCGCAGGATGGCGTGCGCCGCATCCTTTACATATAGAAATTCGCGCGTGGGCGTACCGTCTCCCCAAAGGCGGATTTCAGAAGAGCGCTTTTCCACAGCTTCGACGCACTTGCGGATCATAGCCGGAATCACGTGCGAGGATGAGAGGTCGAAGTTGTCCCGAGGGCCGTAAAGATTCACGGGCAGAAGATAGATGGCGTTGAGCCCATACTGTTGCCTATACGCTTGGCACTGCACCAAAAGCATTTTCTTAGCAAGCCCATACGGCGCGTTGGTTTCCTCGGGGTAGCCGTTCCAAAGATCGCTTTCGCGAAACGGCACCGGAGTGAACTTTGGATAGGCGCAGATGGATCCGAGGACGACCGTTTTTTGAACGCCGAAGCGCCTACAAGCATCGATGAGGTGAATGCCCATGGCTGCATTCTCATAGAAGAAGCGGCCAGGATTCGAGCGATTCGCGCCTATGCCGCCCACGACGGCGGCCGCGTGGATGACGAGTTCGGGGCGAAACGCATTGAATAAGTGCTCGATAGCTTCGGGGCGCCTAAGGTCGCATTCAGCACTCCTCGGTGCAGCGACCTGACGGCAGCCGATCTCCGCTAAGTCGTCAAGCAGATGACTGCCGAGAAAGCCGCCTCCACCGGTCAAGAGGATTCGGCGCCCTCCAAGCGGCGAAAAGTCAACATTTGCGCGGTTCTCTTTTGTCATTCCCTTACGCCCCAACTGGCAGCCAACGCGAAGGCTTCTGGTCCCCCGCGCATGGTT
>JALYIB010000302.1 GCA_030775965.1 Acidobacteriota bacterium
GAGCTGTGGCCCGCGGACCTCCATTTGATCGGCAAAGAAATCGTCCGCTTCCACGCCATTTACTGGCCCGCGTTCCTCATGGCCGCGGGCTTGCCGCTGCCCAAGCGCATCTTCGCGCATGGCTGGCTGCTGTTCGAGAACGACAAAATGAGCAAGTCGCGCGGCAACATCGTGCGCGCCACGCCCATCCACAAAGTGCTCGGCACGGATGCCTTGCGCTACTTCCTCCTGCGCGAAGTGGTGTTCGGCCAGGACGGCAGCTTCAGTTACGACGCGCTGGTCGGCCGCTATAATTCCGATCTCGCCAATGGCCTCGGCAACCTGGCGAGCCGCACGCTCGCAATGGTCAATCAATATCGCGGCGGCGTCATTCCCGCATGCGACGGCCATCAACAGATCGCGCAAAGCGCTCAGGAAATCACCGCGATCGTGATGGAATCGCTCGACCGTTTTGAATTCTCCAAAGCTCTCGAAGCCATTTGGTCTTTGATCGGAGCCGTCGATAAATACATCGTCGAACAAGCCCCTTGGAAGCTAGCCAAAGGCGGCGACGCCGAAGCCAAGCGCCTGGACGAAGTTCTCTACACCGCCGCGGAAGCGCTGCGCATCGTGACGGCTCTGCTAGCGCCGATACTCCCCGAATCCGCCGCCAAGATTTGGGCGCAACTAGGATTCACGACCCCCATTGATCTTGTTAGAACCGTGGATCTGCATTGGGGACATCTGCAGGGCAAGCAAGCTTTAGGCGCGCTGGCAACGGTGTTTCCGCGCGCGGACGTGAAAGCGTCGATCGAACAAATGATGGACCTGGAAAGCAAAGAAGTCGCGCGCCAGATGGAATTGCTGGGCAAGAAACCGGAGCCGCCGGCCGCTGCCCCGTCTGGAACACCTCAAATCACCATCGACGACTTCGGCAAAGTCGACCTGCGCGTCGGCGTCGTATTGGACGCCGCGGCAGTGAAAAATTCCGACAAATTACTGCACCTGCACGTCGACATCGGCGAAGCCCAGCCGCGCAGCATCATGGCCGGGATCGCGGGCGCCTATCAGCCGGAAGCGCTGGTGGGCCGCAAAGTGGTCATCGTCGCCAACCTCGCCCCGCGCAAACTACGCGGCATTGAATCGCAAGGCATGATCGTAGCCGCTTCGCGCGAGGGCGACGTCCCGGCGCTGGCGAGCTTCCTCGAAGACGTGCCCATCGGCGCACGGCTTAAGTAGCGATGAAGGTGATCGACTCGCACTGCCATTTAGACAGCGAACAATTTAACGACGACCGCGAGGCCGTGATCGAACGCGCCCTGGCAGCGGGCGTCGAAACCATGGTCGCCATCGGCTCCGGCGACGGGCCTCCGGATCTCGAAGCCGGCATCCGCCTGGCAGACCGTTATCCATTTATATACGCCACCATCGGCGTGCATCCGCACGACGCCGCGAACGCCACCGCCGAAACATATTCGCGGTTGCATGAGCTCACCGCGCACGCGAAGGTAATCGCCATCGGCGAGATCGGACTCGATTATCACTACGATCACTCGCCGCGCGACGTCCAGCGCGATGTGTTCGTCGAGCAAATGCGCATTGCCCGCGACGCGCGCAAGCCCATCGTCATTCACACGCGCTCCGCCTGGGAAGACACGATTGCCCTGCTGCGCGAACACTGGGCGCCCAGCGGACTCGGCGGCATCATCCATTGTTTTTCGGAAGGCCCGCGCGAAGCCGAAGAGGCGCTGGCGATTGGTTTCCACATCAGCTTCGCGGGTATCGTCACGTTTCCGAAGGCCACCGCCATTCAAGAAGCCGCGCGCATCACGCCGCCAGATCGCCTGTTGATCGAGACCGACGCGCCGTTTCTCGCGCCGGTCCCCAAACGCGGTAAACGCAACGAACCCGCTTACGTGGTCGAGACCGCGCGTAAGTTGGCCCAACTGCGCGGCGTCACCTTCGAGGAGATCGCGCAAACGACGGCGGACAATTGGCGGCGTTTGGCGCTAAACTGAGGGATTCCCATGGCATTCGGCAAAATCGGCCAGACTCTTTCTGCTCTCGAAATATTCGACCTGGTGCGCGCGGACTTGGAAAAAGTCGAGCGCGAAATCGGCTTGGAATCGGTGGCTTCCGTGGAAGCCATCAATTACATCAATCAATATCTGCAATCCGGCGGCGGCAAACGCTTGCGTCCCGTGTTGGTGCTGCTTTCCGGACGCATGCTGGGCGACGCGAATCCCATGCTGATCCGCATGGCCGCCGTCGTGGAGATGATTCACACCGCCACGCTGGTGCACGACGACGTGATCGATCTCGCGAAAACGCGCCGCGGCCGGCCGTCGATCAACGTGGTTTGGGGCAACCACACTTCGGTGCTGGCGGGCGACTGGCTTTACATGCAGGCTTTTCAAGTGGCCGTACGCGAGCGCAACTTCCCAACCCTCGATCTCTTGATCAGCCTGACGCAAATGATGGTCGAAGGCGAACTCCTGCAACTCGAACGCATCGGCAAAATCGCCATCGGCGAAGCCGATTACTTCGAATTGATTGACCGAAAAACCGCCAGCTTGTTCTCGGCGTGCGCCCGCCTGGGCGCCATCAGCGCCGCGGCGGCCGAGGATGTTGAAACACGCTTGGCGGATTACGCCTGGAATCTGGGCATCGCTTTTCAATTAGTCGACGACATTCTGGATTTCACTTCGCGCGAAAAGATTCTGGGCAAGCCCGTCGGCAACGATCTGCGCGAAGGAAAAGTGACGCTGCCGCTGATCTACGCGCTCGAAACCGCCGACGCCGAGGAACGCAAACTGGTCGAAACCGTGCTGACCGACGGCAACTACGATCAAGTTCCCTTCAGTAAAATTCTGAACATTCTGCATCGCCATCGGGGGATCGAGCGCGCGCAGGAACGCGCGCAGGCGTTCACCGAAAAAGCGCGCGCGATTATCGGTGAGTTCCCGGCATCGCCCTATCAGAAGGCCTTGACGGCGGTGACGGATCTGGTCACCGCCAGAGATCACTGATACAAACCGTTGGCGCGGATGTAATCGGCCACCGCCGGCGGCAACGCGGGTGGGGTTTCTCCGCGCGCTAAGGCGTCGCGGATTTCAGAAGACGACACCGGCAGTTCCAGCGTTTCCAAGCGATGCACGCGCGCCTCCGGCGGGCTCACGATGCGATGACCCGGCCGCGCGGCGACGATAAAATCCACGGCGCCGATGACGTCTTGCCAACGGTGCCAGGTTTTGATGTCCGCAAACGCGTCGGCGCCGATGATGAAAAACACCTCGCGACAATCGGCCTTCACGCGCTCAATGGTGTCGATGGAGTAGCTTTTTCGCTCGCCCTGTTCGAGCCGCGACGCAACAAAACGGGGGTCGGTGGCGCAAGCCAGCTCCACCATGCGGTAGCGGTGCTCGAAGGGCGCATCGGCGTACTTGTGCGGTGGATTGCCAGCGGGGATGAACAGCACGCGGTCGAGCCCAAACTGCTCCGCCGCGTGGCGGGCCATTGCAAGATGAGCGGAATGAATCGGATCGAACGTCCCTCCGAATATCGCAGTTCTCATGATGGCGTCAAACCGATTTGTTGTAACAATTCTTCTTCTCTTTCAATTTCAATGCCGATTTTCAACCAGTACAGTTTGAGCGGGGCCACGATTTCGGAGGCCCCGTCGCACAGATTCAACGCGTCCTTTTCGGTGGTGACGATGGCTTCGGCGCCGCACGATTTCGCCTGCGCCAGAATCCGCCGCAGCTCGGTGGGCGAATAGGAATGATGATCGCCGAAGGCCCAGTGAAACACTAGGTCCACTTTCAAGTCTTCGAGCGTGCTCCAAAATGAGCGGGGATTTCCCAGTCCGCAAAATGCAGCCACTTTTGTAAATCCCAGTTGCCTGGCGGGCGCGGCGAGCGTCGAATGAACATCCACCCATTCACGCGGGACCACGCGGCAGCGGAAGATGGGCGCGTGGCGATTGTAGCGGCGGAGCTGGCGTTCGAGGCCGGTGTTGTGATGGCCGGGCTCGGCGCGCGACACCACGATGGCGGTGGCGCGAGCCAAGCCTTCGGCCGGTTCGCGGCAGCGGCCCAGCGGAAAGACGCCGCCGCCGAAGGGATTTAGAGCGTCAATCAGAACGATCTCTTGCTGGCGCGCGAGTTTGCGGTGCTGAAAGCCGTCGTCGAGTAAGAACACTCCGGGCGCGTAGTGTTTTTCCATCTCGCGGCCCACGGCGTAGCGCTGGCCGCCGATGCCGATGTGCGCGGCGCCCTCGCGCAGGAATATTTGCGCTTCGTCGCCGGTAAGATGCAGGCTGGCCTTTTCGCCGCGGCGCACCAGCACGATGGGCTCGGCCGATTTGCGCTTGTAGCCGCGAGTGAGGATCGCGGGGTTGCGGCCGGCTTTTTCGAAAAGCACCGCCAGGTGCGCGACCATGGGAGATTTTCCGACGCCGCCCATGGTGAGCCCGCCGACGCTGATCACGGGGGTTTTGAGCGAGCGCTGCGCGGAAACAATCAGGGCGACGTTGGCGCGGTGGCCCAGACGCCAGATCCAGGAGAGCGGCGTGAGGATCAGACGCGCGGGAAGTTTCGGAAGCGGGTTCGGGACTCCTTCGGAAAACGCTTCCCATATTTTGCCTGCGATGCGCGCGGTGACGCCGCGCTTGGCTTGCGCTAAGACGCGGGCGCGTTGGCCGAGCGCGGCACCGTCCGCTAGAAGTTTGGCGACGGCCGGCGCGAGTTCAGCGGGATTGTGAATGAGGGCGAGCGCGCGCGCGTCGTGAAATTCTTGAGCGATGGCGGCGAAGTTTTCCATGTGCGGGCCTACGATGATGGGCTTGCCGAAGTAGGCGGGCTCCAGGATGT
>JALYIB010000303.1 GCA_030775965.1 Acidobacteriota bacterium
CTCTGCCACCTCTCCGAACGACAACCAGTTTACCATGTGCGGGTTGGCGCTTCGCTTAAGCCCCGGCCTGCGCGGTTCATCCCACGTTTTTCCGTGATTCCTCCGTGCGAACGACCACACCGTTCGCGGAGATACGTATGTGGTATATTACCACCCAATGGCAGCCGCTCTTCGAGCCATGAGTTGGGTTACAGCGGCGCTGCTTGCCTCCTCGACGGCGCGGGCGTTTCAGGGTCCGCTGCTCCTGTCTCGGCCTCCGGCATCACCGGCTACGGGCGACACCCTGCGGGTCAACATTCGTGTAGATTCCGCATTGGTTCTCATCCCGGCCCACGTGACAACCAGTGGGGGCACATCCGTCACGGATCTCAAGCGGGACAACTTTCAGGTGAGCGAAGACAACGTCGAGCAAAAGATTACTTATTTTGCCAAGGATGATGCACCCATCTCGATCGGCGTGCTACTCGATACCAGCGGCAGCATGCGCAATAAGATGCAGCGCTCCTCCGAAGCGGCGGCCACTTTCTTTCAGACCGCCAACCCGCAGGACGAATTCTTTCTGATCGAATTTAACGATCGCCCGAAGCTCACCGTGCCTTTCACCAACGATCCCGACAAATTATACCGGCGGGTCCTGCACGCCCACCCCTTCGGACGCACCTCTCTGCTGGACGCGGTACATATGGCGTCCCTGCAAATGAAACATGCACGCAACTCGCGCAAGGCGATTCTGATTGTTTCCGATGGTGGCGATAATCGCAGCCGCTTCACTCCGCGGCAAGTGCAGAGCGACGTTCTTGAGTCCGACATGCAGACCTACGCGATCGGAATTTTTGAGCCGGACGCAACGCGCAAGCTCACCACCGAGGAACAGCATGGACCCGATCTGCTCGAAGAGCTGGCTGAGGCAACCGGCGGCAGACACTATCGCGTCGACGATATCGACCAGCTAGCGTCGGTGGCGGCGCGTGTCAGCACGGACTTGCGCAATCAATACTTGCTGGGCTATACCCCGACCAACGCCGGCCGGGATGGCAAGTACCGGCAAGTGAAAGTGAAGGTGGCTGCAAGCGGTACGGCGAAGCTTAGAACATACTATCGCCGCGGCTACTTCGCGCCGCTCGAGTGATTCATGGCTCGGCGTGAGGGGCGGCGGCCGGTATGGATTGCGGACTGGAAGCGGCAGCGGCCACGCGCGCGGGCGAAATCTTCTTAGCGGCTTTGCGCCGCGGCGCGCGCTTCTTCGCCGCTTTTGCCTTGGGAGCCGCAGCCTTTTTGACCGCGGCTTTTTTTGCAGCGCGCGCGGCTTTCTTGGGGGATGCTTTCTTAGGGGCCGTCGAAGTCTGCACTTTCACAGCCTCCTTGACGCTCAGCACCGCGGCCTTCAGATCTTTAAGCGCCTCGCGCAGATGGGGCGCGCTGGCCGAAAATCGCTCCGCCACATCCGACATCAGTGTCTCTATCTTGGCTAGCCGCTTGAGAGCTTTGTTCGCTTTCATGTCCGCTCCTCTCGGTCGTGGAAGGAAGCCGCCGTTTTACAGGCGTCTTACGGCTTATAAGATATCACACCGTTTATGTGGTTCCCGCGATTCGCTTGGCGCGGACGATGAAACGGCCGGGAGCGGGTCCGACGAAATAGAACGGATAGCAGGTGACCAGCGTCAGGACCTGGCGATCGTCGGAACTCAAAACAGAGACATCGGATGGGCTCACGATTTGGGTTGTTATGACGCGATAACGATACTCGCCTTGCAGGGTGGTCAATAAAATGAGGTCATTTTGCCGGACATTGCGCAAGGGACGGAACAGCGTGTCGCGGTGGCCGGCGATACCCACGTTGCCGGGCTGCCCGGGGAGGGCCGTTCCGCGAATGTGGCCCCCGGCGCGCCGCAGCGTGGTTTCATCGGTGCCCTCGGCAACCAGCATGGTCAAGCCGAGCCGGGGGATTTCCATACGTCCCAGCAATCCGCCGGTCGAATCGGCGCCGGGGCTGGGCGGGGCCGCCGGCTGCAACTGACGGTCGAAGGACCGGCTCGCCTGGCGTTGAAAGTTCCAGGTATCGGCGAGCACGAAGGCACAGTAACCCAACAGGCAGATCGCAACGGTCCATAAGCCGACTTGCGACCAGCGCAAAAGCTTCATTTCGCGGCCGGCTCGGTTCCGGGCGCCAATCCGACGCCGGAGCTGTACCCTGCGCGAGTACGCACCGATAGTTTTCCGTCCGTCGTCGCATGCGCCGTGAGGCGAACCTTGTGATAGGTCCCGTCCTTTTTGGCGCTCATCGAAGAGTATCCGATGGTGTATTGATCCCGAATGTCGCGCGCGATGCGCTCGCAAATCTTCAGAGTTTCACTCACTTCAGCGGGAAAAAATGCTTCGCCGCCACTCTCATGCGCCAGGCGCTCGAGCACTTTAGGATTCTTGTCGGGATCGTCGCTGTCGAATATTCCGATGGTATAGATCATGGCGCTTGACTGTTCCGTCATCTTCAACACTTGATCCAGCCTGGTCCTGCTCGCATTATCGCCGCCGTCGCTGATGACGATCAGAACTTTCTTGTCGCTTGTGCCTTTTTGCAGGCGCTTGAGCCCTTCGACGATGGCGTCGTAGAGCGCAGTGGTGCCGATGGCGGGAGCACCCCAGATGGCCGCTCCCAGCGTCCCCGCGCTATCGCTGAAGCCCATCCCAATGGGCAATCCCAGCGACGGAAGCTCGTTAAAATTGACGACAAACATCTGGTCGTTGCGGTTACTCGACTGCACGAAGGCTTGCGCCGCGGCCGTCACATCCTTGAGTTTCTGGCGCATACTGCCGCTGTGGTCGATGATCAGGCCAACCGTAACGGGAGTATCTTCGTGGCGGAATAAGCGGATCGGCTGGGGGCGGCCATCTTCAAATACTTCGAAATCCTTGCTACCAAGTTCCCTGACGGTATGGCCCTGACGGTCGCGCACGGTAGCTTGCAGAACCACCAGATCGACATCGACGGAAATGCGGAACGCTGCCGCTTCCGGAATTTTGCCGGGCGGAGGAATTTGCGCCATCGCTGCACATCCCACAAGCAGAACCAGGGCCGCAGGTTTCATGATGTGTCGCGCTCTCTTAGGAAGCCTCGATGTGGCGGTAAACCGGCTGCCACATGGCGTCTTCCACTTGCTGGACAATGTCGACTAACTTGACACCGGCCAAGCCCTCTTGCACGGCGGCTTCGGCCACGGCGACTGCGACGGTTACCGTGACGCTGCGCAGATCTTCGATATGCGGGAGCAGAGTCGCACCCGCCAGCCGCACAGCCACCAGACTGGAAAGCGCGTTAGCCGCCGCCACCAGCATCCCCACGCTAATGTAGCGCGCCCGCGACACGATCGCGCCCAAGCCCACGCCCGGATACAACATAGCGTTGTTCAACTGCCCGATCACGTGGGTAATGCCTTTGTACGTAACGGGTGTGAAGGAGCCTCCGGTGGCGATCAAGGCGCGACCGTCGGTCCAGGCGATCAGATCGGCCGGCGTGGCCTCGGCCAGCGGCGCCGGACTCGACAGCGGAAAGATAATCGGCCGGTCGGTATGCCACGCCATTTCACGAACGATCGGCTCGCTGAAGGCGCCCGCGCAGCCGGACGTTCCGATCAGCATAGTAGGACGCACCTGATGAACCACCTCGGACAGCCCAATGGCGGACCCATCCTCGCGCCTCCAGCCTTTGACTTCAGACGCCGTACGGGCATAGGTCTCATGATAGTCGCGCAGCCGGTCGCCCATATCATCGATGAGCAGGCCCTTGGAATCCAAACACCAGAACCGCCGGCTGGCAGCCTCTTCGGACAAGCCTTCGCGGACCATGGCGTCACGGATGAAATCGGCGATACCGATGCCGGCGGTGCCGGTGCCGAAGATCACGATGCGCTGATTGCGCAGCGGCGTTCCGCAGACCCGCATCGCAGACACCACGGCAGCGAGCGTAACGGCACCGGTGCCCTGCAGATCGTCGCTGAAAATGCGGAATTGGCCGCGGTATTTCTCGAGGATGCGCCGGGCGTTCCCGGGCGCAAAATCCTCCAGCTGCAGTAGGGCCTGCGGAAACACCTTGGCGGCAGTCTTTATGTAGGTGTCGATGAAGGCATCGTAGCGCTCGCCGCGAACCCGGGCATGGCGATTCCCAGGATACGTCGGATCCTCGCGCAGGCTCTCGCGGTTGGTGCCGACGTCGATCATGACCGGGATCACACGCGCCGGGTCGATCCCGCCCGCCGCGGTATAGATCGCCAGTTTTCCGATGGCAATATCGATGCCGCCCACGCCCCAATCGCCAATCCCGAAGATCTGCTCGGCATCGGTGGCGAGGATGAGATCGATGTCTCCGGCGCCGCAGTCCAGATTTTTAAAGGCCGCTTCAATCCCGTCGGGCTGGTCAATCGAAAGGTACACGCCCCGCGGCCGCCGGCATTCATGGTGGTAATGCTTCATCGCCATGCCCACCGTGCGGTCGTTGACGATGGGGATCATCTCGCGCAAGTGCTCGGAGAACAGGCGGAAAAACAACACTTCATTGCGGTCATGCAGCGCCGTCAGATAAATATTCTTGCCCAGCGCATCCGGCAGCCGCTGATACTGCAGGTAGGCTGAGACCACTTGCGATTGAAGGGTGCTGATCACCGGCGGCAGCAGACCGTCCAAGCACAGGGCTCCCCGCTCGCCGTGCGTAAACGCGGAACCTTTGTTGAGCAGCGGCGTCGTGAGAACTGCCATGCCACGCTTCTTCGTGTGGTGTGTCTCCGCGCCTCCAGGTTGAGTTTGTCGCAATGGGGGCACCAGTAATGGGACGACTTTTTGTTGCATCCGGACTCCTTCCGCGCCACGGAACGCCCTTTTAGGGGGGCGCGCCCCAGCGGCGCGCCGATCCACTTTAAACGCAGCGCTCTTAGAGCGCGCGCTTTTTGAAGAGGCCTAACATCAAGGCCCCCGCCAGAGCCAGCATCCCGAAGAGCGCCATCAGGGGGAGCGAACTGGCGGTTGCCGGAAGCGTTTCGGCGGCCGGCGTTTCCTGGGCCACCAGCGGCACGGGCGTCACGGCCTGAGCGATTTCCACTTCTTCACCACTCGGCTGGACAGCGCTGATCGGCGCCTGTTCAAGCGCTACAACCACCGGTTCGTTCGGCGTTTTCACCGCTTCCGTGACTTCCGGCGTGATATCCGCCGAAGTCGAAAGCACCGCGGTATGGGTTTCCTGGGCGAGCGTAATCGCGCGGGCCTTGGGATAGACGAATTCCTCGCCCCATTCCTTACCGGGGTAGAACCAGGCGCGCAGCGCTTCCGGTTGTCCCGCCGGACGTTCGCGGAAAGTCATCACGGTTTTGTCGGTGGCTTTCAGGCGCAGATTGGGGATCGCCAGGATGGTCGCGTAAATCGTCAATTCATCCTTGCTGAAGATCTGCACGATGTGGCGGTCGGACCTGGAATCCAGAACTCTAAATACGTAGGTGCCCGCCGGTAGAATTCCAAAACCCTGTAAATGGACGCCGGGGATTTCGACCGGTCCGCTAAAAGTGATGGTGGTCTTCTTGTCCCAGTTGTCGGCGCGCGCGGAGGAAACGGCGAAGCCGAGAAGAGCCATGCTGAGTACGGTTGGTGCTGCTTTCAAAAATTTCATAAATCTCCTTGGGGTCATAGACATGTTGCTATTCCTAAACTCTCCGATACCAGAGGCGCTGGTCTCGCACGCTTGACTAGGCACGCTGGGGTCCGTTGGAAAGGAGTGCAAAAAGGTGGCGTTGCGGCATTTGGGTTCTCCTATTCCGGGGCCGATCTGACCGTAACCGGTCATATGACCGGATAAGGTCAAACACGCCTTGGGGAATAGGAAAAGGCGGCGGGGATCTGCAGGGCCGCCCTGTGCAGCAGGCCGGACAATTCTGGACTTACGGTAGCCCTGGCAGAACAGCAGACCGATCTGGACCACGTGAATATTTCGCGTATTTCATGCCGTCACCGGGCCAGCCGGTCGTTCCTGATCCGGGGTTGCAGCTAATTTAGCCTCAGGCAATCAGGCTTCCCCAAGCGCCGTGCACCACTTGCTAACAACCGATGTATTGTCAAGTGCAGCGGGTGGATAGTAGGTTCCTCTACGATGGAATCCCGGCACTCACCAGCGGTAACGACGCCATACCCCACCCCAGGCGAACGAAACCGTGGGAGCCATTGCGAGTGGGTAGGCGGGCGCAAGAAATCGGCCGCCGTGGGCTTGCTATGATGAGCATTCGATCATGGCAGACCCTGGATCAGAGCTTGCGCCAATGTCAGAGGCGATCACCGAAAATATCCGCGTCGAAGTTCTATCCCGCTACTCAGCGGAGAACTCGAGGCCGCTGGAGGATAACTGGGTTTTCCAGTACACCGTGCGCATTACCAACCAGGGACCGGAAACGGTGCAGCTCATCAGCCGGCACTGGATCATCACCGATGGCTCGCGGCACACCGAAGAAGTGAAGGGCCCGGGGGTAGTGGGAGAGCAGCCGGTGCTGGCGCCGGGCGAGTCCTTTCAATATTCATCGTGGTGTCCGCTGA
>JALYIB010000304.1 GCA_030775965.1 Acidobacteriota bacterium
TCGCTCGGACGCTACTTCATCGTGTTCCTGGCGGTTGGCATCGCCGCAACTCTTTACCTGATCCTGAACCGCCTGGATTACCTGAAGAGCGAAGCCCAGCTAGAAAGCGTTCTCTCGCGCGAATCAAGTTTTCTCTTTAACAATCTGATCCTGCTGGCGAGCTGCTTTGCCGTCCTGTGGGGCACGCTGTTCCCCGTGATCACCGAAGCCATCAACGGCGAAAAGATCAGCGTCGACGGGCCGTTCTTCAATCGCGTGAACATTCCCATCGGCCTCTTTCTGATGCTGCTAACCGGAGTCGGCCCCTTGATCGCCTGGCGCAAGAGCTCCGTCGAAAGCCTGAAGCGCGCCTTCTTCTGGCCCAGCCTGGCCGGTGTAGCCGTGTCCGTGTGCCTTCTCATCATGGGCGTCCGTCACTTTTACGCCCTGGTGTCCTTCGCCCTCTGCACCTTCGTAGCAGTCACGGTCGTAATCGAATTCTTCAAGGGAGCCATCGCCATCCGCGGCAAAGAAGGCCAAAACATCTTCGCCGCCATGGTCGAACTGACCCATCGCAACACCCGCCGCTACGGCGGCTACCTGGTGCACATGGGCATCGTGTTTATGTTCATCGGCTTCACCGGCAAAGCCTTCGACATCGACAAGACCGTCGAAGTGAACAAGGGACAGATCGTCCGCCTGGGCGCCTACCAGCTAACCATCGGCGCTGTCGAATCCGGCAAGAACGAAAACTACTCCTGGGATATTTTGAACGTCGGCGTCAATAAGAACGGCACCGACCTCGGCACGCTGCGCCCCGAGCGCCGCCTGTACTTCGCCTCCCGCCAGCCCACCTCGAACGTAGCCATCCGCCGCCGCCTGAACGAAGACCTCTACCTCAACTTCGCCGGAGCCTCCAACGACGGCGAAGGCACCGTGCTCCAGTCGTACGTGTTCCCGCTCGTGAGTTGGATTTGGATTGGATATTGGGGAGTCTTGATCGGCACCATCATCTGCCTGATCCCCAGCAAGAGCCGTCTGGTCTACCCGCGGACGGAAGTAGTAACGGTCACAGGAAAACATGCGCCAGTGGAAAAGTAGTCTCCTGCTCACCGTCATGATCGCGGCCGCCTTAGGCCAAACCGCGACCGAGATGGATTCGCCGCAGATCAACCGCATCGCGTCGAAGCTGCATTGCAGTTGTGGATGTAATCAAAGCATGGCCTGCGTGATGCCGCCCGGCTGCCCGGTTTGCAAAATGAACAAGGCCAAGATGGTCAACATGCAGAAATCCGGCATGAGCGACCAGCAAATTCTGAATCAATATGTGGCTGAAAGCGGCAAGGATATTCTGATCGTCCCTCCCGGCATCGCCGGTGTGCTGGGCCCCTACGTCGCCCTCAGTCTGGGGTTGCTTCTAGTCCTCTGGACCATTCGCCGCTATATGCGCCCCCGCAAAGCCGCGCTCAACGGCCCGCCCATCGACGCCGCAACGCTCGCTCGAATTGAAAAAGACACGGCCAACCTCGATTAGATGAACCTGATTCTCGCCGTCGTCATATTGCTGGCCGCAACACTGTTCTATACGCTATTCATCCGCGCCAAAGACATTCCGCCGCCTGACCCCGTCTCGCCCACCCAGCACCTCGACGAACGCAAAGCCGCCATCTACGAAAACTTGCGCGACCTGCAGTTCGAATACCGCGTCGGCAAACTCTCCGACGCCGACTACGCCCAAACCAAGCTAGCCCTGCAAAAGGAACTGGCCGTGGTGATCGCCGAAATCGAGAAGATGCAGCCCAAACCCGCAACCACATGAAGATCGCCTTGACTCTATTCGCCGCCTCTCTCCCGCTGCTAGCCATCGACGGCGTAACGATCAACATCACAACCGGCAAACCACAGTCCGGAGTTGCCATAAGTTTAGTCCAGCCCAGCCAGAACGGCATGGTCCCGCTAGGCAACGCCACCACCGATGCCCAGGGCGTATTCAAGATCGACAAGCAAATCCCCCCCGGACCCGGCCTGATCCAAGCCACCTATCAAGGCACGACGTACAACCAGATCATCACCCCCGGCATGCCCACCACCGGCGTCCAAGTAAAGGTGTACGACGCCACCAAAAAAGCCGGCGTCTCCAAAACTCTGGAGCACCTGATTCTCCTAGAACCCGGCATCGACAACCTGCGCGTCAGCGAAACCTTCGTCCTCGGCAACCAGTCCAACCTAACCTTCAACGATCCCGCCAAAGGCTCCATCCAGTTCTACCTGCCGCCCGCGACCGCCGGCAAAGCTCAAGTCGTGATCACCGCCCCCGGCGGCATGCCCATCACGCGCCCCCCGCTTAAGACCCCCACCGCCGGCATCTATAAAATCGACTATCCCACCAAACCCGGCGAAACCCGCATGGACGTGACCTATACCATCCCCGCCACTGATAAGTTCGCCGGCAAAGTGGTAGCTTCTGAATCCGCAACACATCTGGTAACTCCTCCGGCTGTCACCGTCACCGGCGACGGCATCGAACCCGCCGGCCGTGAGCCGCAAACGCAAGCCAATATCTACAACCTCACCGGACTCGATTACAACCTCTTGATTGACGGCATCGGCTCGCTGCGTGAAGAAGCCACGCCGGCACAAGGCGAGGATGGCGGCTCGCCCCAAGTAGAAATTAAGAAGCCGCGCCTCTACTCGCAACTCTTCTGGGTACTCGGCCTGGCCCTCGGCATCCTGGCGCTAGGCGGGACCATGCTCTACCGCAGAGGACCCGCGTGAGTGCGGCCGCACTCGAAGTTTCGAAAGTCTGGAAATACTATGGCGACTTCCCCGCCCTCCGCGATATCCAACTCAGCATCAAACCCGGCTCGACCGTAGCGCTCCTAGGCCGCAACGGCGCCGGCAAAACCACCCTGCTGCGTATCATCGCCGGACTCTCCAAAGCCTCCGAAGGCAGCGTGAGCATTCACGGCTCCAGCGTCCGCGAGCAATCCACCCGCCGCCGCATCGGAGTCCTAGGCCACGGCATCTCGCTCTACGACGAACTTTCCGCCACCGAGAACTTGGTGTTGTTCGCAAAACTCTACGGCCTCGACGACCCCGAAAAGAAGGCGCTAGCCTGGCTCGAACGCACCGGACTCGACCGCGTCCGCGACGGCTTGGTCCGCGAATTCTCCCGCGGCATGCGCCAGCGCCTGGCCGTAGCGCGCGCTTTCATGCACCAGCCCGAAGTGCTCCTGTTAGACGAGCCCTTCACCGCGCTAGACGACCGCGCCATCGCCGTGTTGCAATCCCTGCTCGCCGACGCACACGCCTCCGGACGCACCATCGTGCTCTCCACTCACCAGTTGCGCGAAGCCCTGGAACTCGCCACTCACGTAGCCCTGATCCAACGCGGCCAGCTAGCCTTCACCGGTGAGCGCACCCAGCAAATGGTCGACGACACCGGCTGGCTCTACCGCACCCACGGAGAGAACTGACGCGTGTCCTCCTTCTTGCGCGCCTCCTGGACCATCGCCGCCAAAGACCTGCGCTCCGAAATGCGCACCAAGGAAGCCTTCAACGCGTCCTTCGCCTTCTCGCTGGTGATCCTGGTGCTCTTCAGCTTCGCCTTCGACCCCTCGTCCGAAGAACTGCGCACCATCTCCGGCGGCCTCCTCTGGCTAGTCTTCTCTTTCGCCGGAGCCCTGGTCCTGAACCGCAGCTTCGCCCGCGAACTGCAAAACGACTGCCTGGACGCCCTGATCTCCTCCCCCGCCCCCACCTCCGCCATCTTCTTCGGAAAAACTGTAGCGAATTTTTTGCTGCTGATGATCGTCGAAATAGCAGCGCTGGCCGTCTTCTCGGTGCTCTATGACACGCACTTCTCGAAACAGTTCTGGCCGGTGGTGCTAGTGATGCTGCTAGGCACCTGGGGCATGACTGTAATCGGCACCATGTTCAGCGCCCTCACCGTAAATCTGCGCATGCGCGAAATGATGCTGCCGACCCTGGTATATCCGCTGCTGATCCCGGCCCTGATGGCCGCCATGACCCTCACCAGCGACCTGATGACCGGCACGCCGCTGGGCAAAGATAATATGATCTGGCTTCGTGTTCTGGCCGGATTCGATTTCATCTACACAGTCTTAGCCGTGGTATTCATTGATATTGTTCTCGTGGGTTGATCCAACAAGCGGGGTGATGATGACTGAAACACGTGACCGCATCTTGTTCGCGCTAGCCGCCATCTGCGCGGTGCTGCTGTCCTACAACTTTTACAAAATCTTCTTAGTCCTGCCCGACGAAGCCAACCAAGGCGCCATCTACCGCATCGTCTACGTGCACGTGCCCAGCATCTTCACCGGCTTCACCGGCTTCTTTGTAGCGCTCGCCGCCAGCGGCGCCTACCTGGCCACCGGCAAGCTCAAGTACGACGCCTTCGCCGCCGCCGTCACTGAAGTCTCGCTAGCCTTCGCCACCATCGTTCTAGCCACCGGCATGATCTGGGGCCGCATCATCTGGGGAGTCTGGTGGGCCTGGGACGCGCGCCTCACGACGATGCTGGTCTGCTGGCTGATCTACGCCGGCTACCTCATGCTGCGCCGCGCCATCGACGAACCCACCCAACGCGCCCGCCTGTCGGCCGTGGTTTCGATCTTCGGCTGCGTCGACATTCTGATCGTCTGGAAATCCATCGAGTGGTGGCGCACCCAGCACCCCGCGCCCGTACTCAGCGTTCGCGACGGCGGCGGCATGGGCCCCGGGATGGAAGCGCCCATCTACTGGAACTGGCTGGCCTTCATGTGCCTGGCAGCGATCCTGGTGATGGTGCGCACCCGCCAGGAACAACGCTCGCGCGAAATCGATTCGCTCCGCCGCATGGCCCACTCTTACTAAGGAATTACGAATGATCGAAGC
This sequence comes from Acidobacteriota bacterium, assembly GCA_030775965.1. Taxonomy (GTDB): domain Bacteria; phylum Acidobacteriota; class Terriglobia; order Bryobacterales; family Bryobacteraceae; genus Palsa-187. The sequence continues at coordinate 4,876 of JALYIB010000304.1, forward strand.
CCGCAACCTCACCTACATGTTCTACGGCTTCGCCGTCGCCTTCGTGATCCTGGTGATCTACGTAGTGTCGCTAGCGCTCCGCGAACGCAAACTTACCCAGGAAATCGACCGCGTTCGCCGCATGGTCGAGCGCGACAAATAACCGCCTACTGCCTATCGAACACCTGCTTCACGTCAAACTCGCCAGTCGGAATGCTAACGTGCGAGTCCACGGTGAGCGTTTTTCCGTCCGCCGAAAGCGTCCAGATTTCCTTCTGCTTCAGCGTCGCCCCCTGAAACTCGCGGCTGCTTTCAATCATGAGCTTGTCGCCGATCCACTGCGCCGTGCCCTTCGAGTCCCCGTTCGCCGATTCCTTGCCATCCGTCGTGTACGCCAAGTCGCGAGTGACGTCGCCCTGCGGCCCCGTCTGCGTAGTCGACAAAAGCAGCTTCGAATCGTTGTAGGTAATCTTGCGCGTTACGCTCAACGGAGCTGGAAACTTCCCGTAATCGCTCTTAGGGCCGTTCAGTTTCCAAACCCCCGAAAGGTTCCGCACCGCAGCCCCCATCAAGCAGAATGTAGCGGCAAAGACAATCGAAAGGACCAAGATCTTTTTCATGGACAGCACTCCCCATGTGCTTTTCGGCAGTTCCCCGCCCAGGAATTAGAGCCTGCCCTCCCGCTTGCATTGCCGCTTCGCCGTAAGGTATCCTGCGAAGGCATTCGGCTCCGTTAGCCCGTGTGCAGAAAGTAGAATTTCGCATCCGCCGTGTTGTTTTTTACTGAAATGCTCCGACCGATTGAAGGGTAGCTCCGATTCCCATCCGTCCCGGCCGATATGCATTGTCTTGCAAATTCCGTCTCCCGCGCCTGGCGCTTCCCGCCAGCGTTTCCGGACCTCACCTGTTTCCATTTCAACCCTGTCCGTTTCAACAAGGAGCATTTCTGATGACCAATATTTTTGTCGGCAACCTCAGCTACCAGACCACTCAGGAAGACCTGCACGCCGCCTTCGCTCAGTACGGCAATGTCGAGCGGGTCAATATCGTGACTGATCGCGACACCGGCCAGCCCCGCGGCTTTGCCTTTGTTGAAATGACCGAAAAACGCGACGCCGAAACCGCGATTGCCCAACTGAATGGGGCGGAAATGAACGGGCGCGCGATTAACGTCAACGAAGCCCGTCCCAAGCCCACCGGCGGCGGTGGTGGTGGCGGATTTGGCGGCGGCCGTGGACGCGGCGGCAGCGGTGGCGGCGGT
>JALYIB010000305.1 GCA_030775965.1 Acidobacteriota bacterium
GTTCTTGGCTAGATAAGCGCGCCCCAGATTGAAGCGCAGTAAATGATTATCCGGCGACTTGGCCACCAGCGACTGCAAATCATTGACCGCTTGATTGATTTGCGCCGCGTCCCCCGTGGTCAACATCAGCGCCGCGCGCATCGCGATGGCGTCGGTGTCCTTGGGATTCTGCTTGAGAACCGTCGCCAGCAGCTCATTCGCCTCCGTATTATTGCCGGTGGTCGCCAGCAGCTCCACCAGCCGCTTCTGGTATATCGCCTGCTCCTTGGGAAACGCCTTTGCGCCCGCTTCATATTGCGCGCGGGCCGCGTCGAAGTCGCGCGTCCGGTAGAAATAGAAGTCCCCCGCCACCAGATGCCCTTCTGGATACTGCTTTTCGTCGTTCAGCGCCTGAATGGTTTTGTCGAATTCGGGTTTCTGCTGCGTGGACATATAGTGCGACGCCAGTTGCACCCGGAAATTGGCCTGCCGCGGATTGTTTTCCACCTTCCGCTTCATGATGTTTTCGGCCTCGGCGATCTTTTTGTCCGCGATGTAGTGGACGTACAGCATGTCGTACATGGGCGCGAAATTCTTGTGCTTGTCGATCATCGCCAGCGCCAGCTTCTCCGCCTCGTCGGTTTGTTTATTGGCGGCCAGCGCCTGGAAATAGGCCAGCGCCAGATCGGTTTCATCCGGCTTGATCTGCGCCGCCGCCTTCAGTTGCTCCACCGCTCCGGCCGCGTCGTTCTGCAGCAGCGCGATCTGCCCCTCAATGCGGTGACCGTCGTAGGACTTCGCATTTTTTTGAAGCAGCTTGTCGGCCAGCTCCTTGGCCTCTTTCAGGTATTCCTGGCTGTTGCCCTTGTCCTGCGTCGCCGCCAGCATGTAAATGTCGGCGAGCTTTACGGCGGCATCGGCATTGTCAGGCTGCAATTCCACCGCGCGCCGTAGTGACCGCACCGCCTCCCCGTAGGACGCCAGACTGATCTCCGTCAACGCCAGCCGGTAGTAGGCTTCCCCGAAGCGCAAGTCCTTTTGCAGCGCGCGGCGGTACATGATCGACGCTTCTTTAAACTTGCCTTTTTGGAAGAACTTATTGCCGTTCTCGACGTAGCGTTGCGCTTGCACCTTAGGATCCCGGCTGCAGGACGCCACAAAAAACAAAACTGGCAGCAATAACAAGAGTTTACGGGAGTTCATCACCCCTTCACTTCAACATATTCCGCGCAGGGGCGCAATGGCCCCGATGGGCTACCTAGTACGGTACTTTTAGGCCAGTGCCCCGGCTTAGCGCGCCTGGATTACCCGCGTCTCACAAATGCGGTCGTGCAGCGCCCGCTTCTCCGCATCGAACCCCGCCATGATGTAGCCCAGCATAAAAATAATCGCGCTCACCCATTCCGCAAAATGCCGCGCCACCGCCAGCATCGGCGAAAGCGGCCCGCCATCCGCGCGAATCACCTTCAGCCCTAGCGCCATCTTCCCGGGAGTCGCGCCATGCGCCGACAGAAAGTAGACCTCGTAGAACGTACTCACCGCCAGCCATACCAATCTCGATATCCCCAAGGCGCCCACCATCGCCGGTCCCAACAGGGCGCCATCGCCCAGACCGCGCATTCCCAGCAGGCCCACCCCGCCTCCGAACATAAGCAGCACCGGGATAAACAAAATCAAACCGGCCACTCCCAGAATGATGCCGTCGATCAGCTTCGCCACCAAGCGAATCCAGAACCCGGCGTAGTGCCGCCCCGCCACCGCCGCGGCCGCCGGAGCCATCCCGCGCACCACTCCCAGCGGCTGCCACGCCGCCAGACCGTCGTGCCACACCAGCGTATCCGCGCGCACCGTGCCCGCCGTCACCAGACGGTTCAACTCCGTTTCGTCGATCGGCCCCACTTGCGTCCCGGCCGCGGCGTAGTACCACTTCATGCGCATGCACCTCCGTTCCGCTCAGTGTAGCAACGCCGTGCCTTCCCAAAAAAAGCCTCTCCCCATCGGGGAGAGGCTGTCGCGAACTGCTTGCGTCTAGTTAGGAGGAGTCTAGTTATTTTGAGCCACGATATGCGCGCGCCGATTCTTCTGCCAGCAGTCTTCCGATTGCTCGGCGCACACCGGCTTTTCCTTGCCGTAGCTGATCACCGTCAATTGCGCCTGCGGAACACCCATGGTCACGAAGAACTCCCGCACCGCGTCGGCGCGCTTGTCGCCCAACGCCAGATTGTATTCCTCAGACCCGCGCTCGTCGCAATGCCCTTCGATGCGCAGCTTCTCATTGGGGTCTTTCGCCAGAATGCCGCGAATCACGCTCACGTCTTCCTGCAGCGCGCTCGCCGCATCGGCGCGAATCGAGCTCTTGTCGTAATCGAACAGCGCGTCTTCCAGATGAGCCAGCCGGCCCTTCAGTTCTTCCCGGTCCTCGGCGGTGATGCCCCGCGAGGGCGAACCCTGAACGGCCGGCCGGCCCTGGGACGCTAGCGCACCTGAGGACGGTGGTGCGGCAGTCGTTTGCGGGGCAGCTGCCACCGGAACGGGTTGCGGTGGCCGGGCCGCGACGGGTACCGCCTTATGGCACGCCACGGTGCCCACCAAACTTATAAAAACCAACGAAACAAGCCAGCTTTTCTGCATGCGTCTAACCCTCGTCGGGGAGAGTGGGAAAACCATTCCTTTCCTGTAGGCCTCATCCGCCCCAAAACTCACAATCCTGTCGAGACGGTATTCCGCCAATCTGTCTGTCAGGTAGACTTAATGGAAATGCACAGCTCCTCGCTCGCGCGCGGCCGTCGTTCGCTGCTCGCTGGTTTTGGCGGATTATTGCTGCTCATCCTGGCCGGCGGAGCGGACTCCATCTTCAGAATTCACAACGTCAACGTCCACGCCGGCGAAGTGCGCGATGCCTACCTGCGCCGCATCCAGTTGCTCGAACAGGTCCGCTCCGGCGTCTATCAGTCCTCCATCGTTCTGCGCGATTATCTGCTCGCGGCCGACCCCCAGTCCGCCCGCCAAGAGGCCCAGAAATGGAGCGACATTCGCAGTAAGACCGATCGCGCCCTGGAGCAAAGCGCCGCCTCCATGGAACCCGCCGAAGCCCCCTTGTACCAGGCGCTGCGTAACGAAATTGCCGATTATTGGAAGCTCCGCGAAACGCTCGTCCTTCGCGCGCCGCCCGCGACCAATCCGTATTCTTCCGGCGACTTGGCGCAGCGCCGCACCGCCCTGCTCGCTTTGATCGACCGCATCGATCAAATCAACCAAGTGGTGATGGACTCCGCCGACACCAAATTGAGCGCGTCCTTGAAAGCCTGCGTTTCCGCACCTTCCTTAAAACCTGTTTCGCCCTGGGCGTCGGCTTCACCCTGGCCGCCTTCACCGTGCGCCGCACCCTGCTCATGGAAAATGAGCTGCAGCAGCGCTTCCAGGAAGGCGTGCGCGCGCATCAGGAATTGCAGGAACTTTCCGCCCGCCTGCTCGCCGCGCAGGAAGAGGAGCGCCGCAGCATCTCCCGCGAATTGCACGATGAGGTCGGCCAGTCCCTCTCCGCTCTGTTAGTGGAAGCCGGCAACGCCGCCGCGCGCGTCCCGCCGGACTCGACCGAAGTCCGCCGCCACGTCGAATCCATCAAGCGCCTGGCCGAAGCCAGCGTCAACGTGATCCGCAATATGAGCCTGCTGCTGCGCCCGTCGATGTTGGACGATCTGGGCTTGGTTCCCGCGCTCGAATGGCAAGCCCGCGAAGTCTCCAAACGCACCGGCCTGCGCGTCGAAGTCACCGCCGATGAAAACGCCGGCGAGCTGCCCGATGAACACAAAACCTGCATTTATCGCGTCGTCCAGGAAGCGCTCCATAACTGCGCCCGCCACGCCCAGGCGCATAAGGTGATGGTGGAAGTCCGCCAGGAACCCTCAAAAATTGTGCTTTCCGTCGAAGACGACGGCCACGGCTTCGACGTGCGGCGCATTCGCGGCCTGGGCTTAGTGGGCATGGAAGAACGTGTGCACCACCTGGGCGGTGAACTCAGCGTGCGCTCCCGCCCCGGTAAAGGAACCACCGTGGCCGTGGAACTGCCGCTTGCCAGTTAAAGGAATGGTTCGCATTCTACTCGCCGACGATCACACCGTAATGCGCGCCGGTTTGCGCCTCCTGCTGGAGCGTCACCAGGACTTCGAAGTGGTGGGCGAAGCCGCCGACGGCCGCCAAGCCGTCGAAATTGCCGCCCAACAAAAGCCCGCCGTCGTGGTCATGGATATCGCCATGCCCCAGCTCAATGGCGTGGAAGCCGCCCGCCAGATCCTCAACCGCGATCCCGAAACCGCCATCGTCATGCTCAGCATGCACAGCGATGAAAGCTACGTGCTGCGCTCGCTCAAAGCCGGCGCCCGCGCCTACTTGCTCAAAGACTCCGCCGAAGCCGACCTGGTCTCCGCCATCCAAGCCATCATCGAAGGCAAGTCCTTCTTCAGCCCCGGCGTCCGCGCGCTTCTGAAAGAGGATTACATTCTCCGCCTGGCCAAATTCGGCGCCGACGACACCTACCAGCTCCTGACCGCCCGCGAGCGCGAAGTCCTCCAGCTGGTAGCCGAAGGCCGCAGCAATAAAGAGGTAGCGGCTCTGCTGAACCTGAGCCTCTACACAGTCGAAACCCACCGAACCCACATCCTGCAAAAACTAAACCTCCACAGCGTTCCCGACCTGATTCTCTACGCCGTCCGCAAAGGCATCATCAGCTAGCTCAAGTAGGGCGGACCTCCGCTAAGATGACTTCCGGTACGCCGTTAACCATGACGAACCATGACGAACCATGACGAACCAGGACGAACGGGACGAACCAGGACGAACGGGTTGACCTTGGATGGTTCCATTTGTAAGCTTAGATGCACATGCAACGCTTCCTGCGGTGCGCCTTTCTCGTACTCTTGGGGAATACCGCGTACGCTCAATGGCTCAACTTGCCCACGCCCGGGATTCCGCGGACTGCCGATGGCAAGCCGAACCTTACGGCTCCCGCGCCCAGGACTCCCGATGGCCAGCCGGATTTGTCAGGCCTGTGGCAGCCCGCGCCCAACCCTTACCGTATTGACCTGATCCAGGATCTGAAAGATGAGAAGATCTTCCGGCCAGAGGCGGAAGCTATCTTGCTAAAACGCGTCATGGATTTCAGACGTGACGACCCCGTAACGGGCTGCCTGCCCAGCGGCCCTTCGGAGATGCTGAGCGCCATCTCAATGTACCGGATCATCCAATCTCCCGCGGTTGTCGGAGTGCTTTACGAGGGCGGCATGGGGCGCTTTCGGCAAATCTATATGGATGGGCGTAAACTCCCGCAAGATCCGAATCCCTCCTGGTTGGGGTACTCGGTCGGCCATTGGGAAGCCGGCACGCTGGTGGTCGAGTCCACGGGGTTCAACGACCGGAGTTGGCTCGACCGGGCCGGCCACCCTCATTCCGAGAAACTTCGCGTCACCGAGAGATTCCGGCGGGTCGATTTCGGACACATGCAGTTTCAAATCACCTTCGTCGATCCGGAGACTTTAACCCAGCCTTTGACCTTGGCGCTGGCAGTCAACTACGCGGCCGATACCGACATGCTTGAGAATGTATGCAACGAATCCGATCGCAATCAGGTTCACATGATCTCCTCCGCCCACACCCGCGTGCAACTGAGCCCGGCGGTCCTCGCGAAGTACGTCGGACGGTATGAGTACCGCGAAGGGTCGCCCGCCGTGAAGGCCTTCATGGGTACGCTCCAAAACGTCACCGTGATCGATGGCCTGCTGTACTTGAACGCTCTTCCTTTGGTTCCCCAGTCGAAAACCGTATTTGAGTCAACCGGCGCCAACGCGGAATTCGTCCTGGACGCAAACGGCAAGGTGACGCGTTTAGTGTTGGGTCAAACCGAAGGCGACGCAATATACGACCCCAAACCTTGAGGCGCGCCCAGAATTTTACCGAATTTTTTGTGAATGGTCGGCTGAAAACAAACTTCCGGATAGCGCGTAACTCAGGCGCTATCCGATTTCCGATCAAGTAAACTAGGCTAGATCACGCTCATGCCCCTCCCCGGCGGCGACAAACTCGGTCCGTACAAGGCAGATTCCCTTTCGCCCAGCATCGGAACCCCAAGGAAGAAGGAAAGTATCATGTACAGAGCTCTCTCGACCTTCGCAATTTCAGCCGCGGCGGCGATCGCTGCGGTGATGACCATGTCGCCCTATGCTTTGGCGCAAGCTGGTGCAGGCGGCCCTCAAGCCTTTCCCACCATTCCCGGAGATCAGCGTGCCGCTAACGCAGCGCTCGCCGCGCTCGGCTCCGTGCAAAAGGACCTGCCGGCCAATCCGACCGCTGTGGCGTTACCAACGATGTCGGCGAAAATAACTGGTCCTGGCGCGATGTACGATTCGTCTCCAGCGCAATGGCCTGGATTTGACATGAAGCATTTCAACTACGAAGTGGCCGAGTACTTCGTCTCAGGTTCCGCGAGCGGAAAGCCGTACACCACACGATTAGTGATCCGTAAGCCTGCCAACAACGCCAAATTCAGCGGACTGGTGCTGGCCGAAGCGATGCACGTGATTGGCGCGGCGCATGGTTTTGAATTCACCTCGGTTTACACCATGGACTCGGGGCACGCCGCCGCCGAAATTCTTACAACGGGTTCGAGGCTTTTCGTGGATTTCAACAAAGAAAGATACGGCAAACTGCGGATGACCCCCGATCAGTCCAATGAGATCCTGGCCCAGGTGGGCGCCCTGGTTCGCGGCAAGAATGGTCCTCTGGCGGGCTTGACCGTGCGAAAGATGGTCCTGTTCGGGACCTCCGCCAGTTCCTTCATTCTCACGAACTATCTGACGTCACACATGGTCTACCGGACGCCTGAAATGCAGCACATCTATGACGGCTTCCTGGTGACCTCGAATGGATCGGTGATCCAGAACGTCGACGTTCCCCTGATTCAGATCCCCACGCAGCATGAATACGAAAACATTGCCACCGCGCGGCAGGATAGCGACCAGCCCGGCGAGCAATTCCGCGATTATGAATTCGCGGGCATGGGCCACCTCGATTCGCGCAACAATATTCGCTTCAAAGAGAGTGACTGCCTCAATCCACGAAGCTCCTTCCCGCTGGAGGCGTATATGTCGGTTGGGCTCCATCATTTATTCCAGTGGGTGGACAAAGGAATCTCGCCGCCGCACGCGGATCGTATACTTATCGATCGCAATACCGCCGGTGACGGTTCGTTGATGGCGCTCGACGAAAACGGAAACCCGAAGGGCGGCATCCGCAATCCTTACGTCGATCTGGCGGTGGTCAAGTACACGGCCCGCAACACTCCGAGCAAACCGGCGCCAGCGCAGGGAGCAGGACCGGCGGATATGTTACTAAGCCGGCTGTGCTTTCTCAGCGTGTGGACTACTCCGATTCCTCAGGCCAAGCTGAAACAAATGTACGGCGACAAAGGCAAGTACGTGCGGAAGTTCGAAGCGCGTTTGAAGGAACTCGAAAAAGAAGGCTGGTCGCTTCCCGTGTACCACGACCTGATCGTGGCCGACGCGCGGAAGGTAGAGTTCTAGTTACGACTATTCATGACAAACCGGCCCCTTGCGCAGTTTGTTCCAGTTAGGCACGGTGTGTTCGATCCACGCCTGGACCGCGCGTCTATCGTCCGCGGCTTGCGACGAGTTACTATTTGCAGGTCTCGGTGGGCACGAGTTCTGAAATGCCGGGATTGCTCTCGAGTGGTCGGGAACTCGGAAGCTAGTTTTGAATCCCCGGCGCTGTTCACGCTTCCTAGCCGCTGCGAACGGAGGCCGGTCACAAACCCTGCCTCTCACTCATTGCACCCCCGCCCGCTTTTCGAGTACATTTGAGAGCGGAGGGAATCCCATGGCGTTCTGTGCAAACTGCGGTGCCGATGTACAAGGAAGATTCTGCGCGAAGTGTGGTG
>JALYIB010000306.1 GCA_030775965.1 Acidobacteriota bacterium
TTCCTGGAGAACCGCTTCAAGGGGCACAAGCGCTTTTCGCTGGAGGGCGGCGAATCCACCATCGCCATTCTGGACGAAGTGCTGGATCGCGCGGCGGCTCAAAACGTCGATGAGTGCGTGATCGGCATGGCGCATCGCGGACGTCTCACGGTGCTGGCCAACGTGATCGGCAAAGGCATTGCGCAGGTGTTTTCGGAGTTCGAAGGGGAGCTTTCCGAAGAGGACTTCGAAGGCTCGGGCGACGTCAAATATCATCTGGGCGCCAGCAACCGGCGGCAGCAGCCGGGCGGCAACGCGATCCGCGTTTCGGTGGCGGCGAATCCGAGTCATCTGGAAGCGGTGAACCCCGTTGTCGAAGGCATCGTGCGTCCCAAGCAGGATCGTTTGCAAGACACCGCGCGCGAGCGCGTCATCCCGCTGCTGATTCATGGCGACGCGGCTATGTCGGGGCAGGGCATCGTGGCGGAGACGCTGAATCTATCGCAGATCGACGGGTATAATACCGGCGGCACCATGCATCTGGTGATCAACAACCAGATTGGCTTCACCACCGATCCGCGCGAATCGCGATCCACCAATTATTGTTCCGATGTAGCGCTGATGGTGAAGGCTCCGGTGTTCCACGTTAATGGGGACGACCCGGAGGCATGCATCCGCGCCGCGCAGATGGCTTACGATTTCCGCCAGCGCTTTCACCGCGACGTGGTAATCGATATGCTCTGCTGGCGCAAGCATGGGCACAACGAGGGCGATGACGCTAGTTACACGCAACCGGTTTTGTATAGGCAGTTAAAAGAGCACAAGCCGGTGGCGGCGCTGTACGGCGCGCGGCTGCAGAAAGAGTGCGTGCTCACCGCCCAGGAGATCGCCGCCGGACAAGAGGCGCAGAAGAAGTACCTGTACGATATTTACGATCAGACACAGAAGAGCAAGGAAGAATGGGAGCTGCTGGAGCTGAGCCCGATCGCTCCCGGGTCGATGCCGCAGGACTTGCCGCCGACGGGCGCCAGCTTGTTGGCGCTGGAGCAAGTCATTCTTGCCATCACGGAGTTTCCCGCCGGATTCACGATTCATCCGAAGTTAGCGCGCATGATAGAGAAGCGCGCGGCGGCGCTGCGCGACAATTCCATCGACTGGGCGCTGGCCGAGACATTGGCCTTCGGTAGCTTGATGCTGGAAGGAACGTCGGTGCGCTTGAGCGGGCAGGACGCGGCGCGGGGCACCTTCAGCCAGCGCCACATCGCCTATCACGATTACGAGACCGGCGCGGTGTGCGTGCCCCTGGAGCAGTTGGTGCCGGGCCTGGCGAAGTTCGACGTGTATAACAGTCCGCTGAGCGAATACGCGGTGATGGGTTTTGAGTTTGGCTATAGCGTGGCGGATCCGCTCAGTCTGGTGGTTTGGGAAGCGCAGTATGGCGATTTCGTCAACGGGGCGCAGATCATGATCGACCAGTTCGTGGCGTCGGCGGAATCGAAGTGGGGGCAACCGAGCGGTCTGGTGCTGCTGCTGCCGCATGGGCAGGAAGGCGGCGGGCCGGAGCATTCGAGCGCGCGCCTGGAACGCTTCCTGCAACTGTGCGCGGAGAACAATATGCAAGTGGCGAACTGCACCACTCCGGCGCAGTATTTCCATCTGCTGCGGCGGCAGATGCGCGGCGGGCCGGACCGGCGCGGGCTGCGCAAGCCTCTGATCGTGATGTCGCCCAAGAGCCTGCTGCGGCATCCGCAGGCGATCTCGACGGTGGACCATCTCACCAACGGTGTGTTCCATCCGGTGCTGGACGATGCGACCGTGACCGATCCCCAGACCGTTCGCAAGATTCTGCTGTGCAGCGGCAAAGTTTATTACGAAGCGCTGGCGGCTCGCGAGGCTCGCAAAGCTACGGATGCCACGGCGGCAGCAACGGCGATTGTGCGCGTCGAGCAGCTATATCCGTTCCCGGAAGCGGAACTCCGCGCGGTGATTGCGCGCTACTCGTCGGCGAGCGGCGTGGTGTGGCTGCAGGAAGAACCGCGCAATATGGGTGCGTGGATCTTCATGCGCACCCGCTTGCAGCGCATTCTGGCGAACGAGGCGCGCGCGTTGGGATACGCGGGGCGTCCGGAGAGCGCATCGACGGCTCCGGGGTTGACCAAAGTGCATGCGCGCGAACAGACGGAGTTGCTGGATCAAGCCTTCGCCCCGCCCAGCATCGCGCGGCGCTGGCGCAAGCGGCTGGTCAAACGGCGCAAAGCGAAATAGCTATTGCGCGACGGCTTCGGCGACCGCGGAGCGCGCGCTTTCGTTACCGTTGCGATCGGTGGCGGTCACGGTGTAGCTATACTTCTTGCCGATCTCCACGGTGCGGTCACTGAAGGTGGGGGCATCGAGCGGCCCTGCGATCGACTGGGGCGGGGCGCCGTCCGTGGAGCGATACACGCGATAGCCCGCGAAGTCATCTTCGGTGTTGCGCTGCCACACCAACTCGATGGAATTTACGCCGGCGACGGCCATCAGGCCAACGGGCACCGCGGGCGGAAAGGTGTCGATGGGCGTAACAGCGACGGTGCCGGAGACTTCGCTCTGCTGCAATTCGCCCGTGAGCGCCTGCACGAAATAGCGATAGGGAGAGCCAAAGTCGACGGTTGTGTCGACGTACTCGGGTGTGCCGGATTCGGCCAGGCGCTGCGGCATCATCTCGCCCGTGCCGCGGAAGATGCGGTAATGGCCGTTGGCTGCGCCCCCCAATGAACCCAGCCAGGTTAAGCGCACGCCTTGCGGATCGGAAACGGCTTGCAGGTTTTCCGGAGTTGCCAGCGGCAGGCCGATGGTGAGCGACACAGGGTTCGACCAATCGGACGCTTTACCTTTGGGGCCAGTGGCGCGAACCGTCACTACCACGTTTTTGCCCAACCAATCGCGCGCCGGGAAAGCGCTATCGACGGGACCGGCGGGCTTGGCCGGCAGCGGCACAATTTGCGCCGCCGAGCCCACGGCCACGCGCGCTTCCAGCGCTTTCACGTTGCTGAGCTTCAGACCTTCGACGGTATCCATCCCGATGGTGAACTCGACCACGATTTTGTCGCCGTACTCGGCGGCGCGCAGGTCGGTTATGCGCGTGGGGATGTCGAGCGCGGGCGGTTTGGGCGCGCCTACGTAGGCGCAGCCGGCCAGCCACAGAATGCCAAGGAGAGCGGCGGCGCGGATCACAAAATGTAGCGGCTCAAGTCTTGATCCTTGACGATCTCGGCCAGTTGTTTACGCACGTAAACGGCGTCCACTTTTACGTTTTTCTTTTTGAGGTCGGGGCCGTCGAAGGAGACTTCTTCCAGGAGTTTTTCGAGGATGGTGTGGAGGCGGCGGGCTCCGATGTTCTCCATGGATTCGTTGACGCGCGTGGCGAAGGCGGCGATTTCGGCGATGGCGTCCTCCGTGAACACGAGCTTGATGCCTTCGGTGTCGAGCAGCGCTTGATACTGCTTGATC
>JALYIB010000307.1 GCA_030775965.1 Acidobacteriota bacterium
ATCTCAAGGAATTAGTAGACAACCTGCAACTGCGCGGCATCTCGCTGCCCATCCTGATCCGCTTCGGTGAAATTCTGAAGCACCGCCTGGGCGAAGTGCACCAGGCCTTCCAGAACGCCATCGCCGAGCACAATTACAAATCCGCTTACTGCTGCGTGTACCCCATCAAGGTGAATCAGCAACGCCAAGTGGTGGAAGAGGTCTTCGAGTACGGCCGCAAATACAAGTTCGGTCTCGAAGCTGGCTCTAAACCCGAACTGCTCGCGGTCCTGGCGATTGCCGATAACGAAACTCCCATCATCTGTAACGGCTTCAAGGACGACGAATATATCGAGATGGTGATGCTGGCCAAGAAAATCGGCCGTCAGATCATTCCGGTGGTCGAAAAGTACACCGAACTCGATCTGATCTTGAAACATTCAGCGCGCGTGGGCGTGCGTCCGGTGATTGGCCTGCGCATCAAACTGGCGAGCCGAGGCTCGGGACGCTGGAAATCATCCGGCGGGTATCGCTCAAAATTCGGGCTTACCGTGACCGAAGCGCTACGGGCGCTCGAACAGTTGAAGGCTTTGGGAATGGAAGATTGCCTACAGCTTTTGCACTTCCACTTAGGCAGCCAGATCACCAACATCCGTCAAATCAAAGCCGCGGTGATTGAAGCCGCGCGGGCCTACGTCGAAATGCGGCGCTCCGGCGCGGGCTTGAACTATCTGGACGTGGGGGGCGGCCTGGGCATAGATTACGATGGCTCGCAGACGGATTTCGAATCGAGCGTCAATTACACGCTGCAGGAATACGCCAACGACATCGTGTATCACATCCAAAGCGTGTGCGACGAAGCCGAAGTTCCGCACCCGACCATCGTCTCTGAGAGCGGACGCGCGGTCGTGGCCTATCACAGCGTGCTGGTTTTCAACGTTCTAGGCGTCACTGGATTTGGCGAAGAAGAAACGCTGCCCGAGTTCTCAGACGACGTCGAGCAGCCCTTGCTCGACCTGAAAGACACGCTGCGCGGCTTGAGCTCCAAGAACCTGCTGGAAAGTTTTCACGACGCGCAGCAAGCACTCGACGCCGCGCTCAATCTGTTCAGCCTGGGCTATTTGCCGCTGCAACAGCGCAGCTGGGGGGAGAGCATCTATTGGGTGATCTGCCGCCGCATCCAGAAGATGGCCAAAGAGCTGGACGATTTCCCGGAAGAGCTGGAGGGCTTGGATTCCCTGCTCTCCGACACCTATTTCTGCAACTTCTCGCTGTTCCAAAGCATGCCCGATAGTTGGGCCGTGAAGCAATTGTTCCCCATCATGCCCATCCACCGCCTGAACGAGGAGCCGTCGCATCACGGCATTCTGGGCGATATTTCCTGCGACTCCGACGGTAAAGTGGACCAGTTCATTGACCGCCGCGACGTGAAAAAAACTCTGCCGCTGCACACCTTCAACGGCGAGCCCTACATCCTCGGCACGTTTCTAGTCGGCGCCTATCAGGAGATCCTGGGCGACTTGCACAACCTCTTTGGCGATACCAACGCCGTCCACGTGCAGCTGGACGAGAAGGGTGCGGTGGTGATTGACGCTCTGATCCGCGGCGACACCGTTCGCGAAGTCCTGGATTACGTGCAGTTCAAATCCACCACGCTAGCCGAACAGTTCCGCCGCGACGTCGAAACCGCCGTACGCGAAGGCCGCATCGGCTACGAAGAATCCGGAGTGCTGCTGCGCTTCTACGAAGACGGCTTGAACGGCTACACGTACCTAGAGCAGTAGCTTTTCTCGCCGCAAGTCCTCCAGCAATTCCGCCCCGGCGTTGCGCGGATACCCGAAGTCCCAAAAAGCGTTGTCTGGACCACTCTCCCAAACGCGTTTGTCGGTGGCGATGAGGAGTTCGCGCAGCCGCTCGTCGAGGGCATGCACTTCCGCGTCATCGGCTTTCGCCAGCTCAATGATTCCGCGCACGTCCAAGTCATTGCGGTACTCTTCGATGCCCAGCGAATAACCGCGCTCCACCTGCTCGACAAATTCCCGCCAACGCCGCAGGAGCCCGCCGCGCCCATCGCGCACCACATGCTGCGGATAACCGTTCTCGCTGAGATAATGGCGCACTTGCGCGTCCGTCATACTCAATCGGCCCCGCGCTTCGTGGCTTGCCGGTGAAAATAACGCTCGCCCGCGTTGGGGATGAAGAAGGTGCGGATCGTCCGGTCCGGGTTGTAAGCGCCAAAAGCCCCGCTCCTGCGATCGAATCGCGAAATGATCCCATCCGGCGTCAGCGCTTGCAGAATCTGACCCCCGGCGGGAGCGTCGCGCAGCGCCTGCGCCCGCGCTAAATACTCCTGCGGCGAAATGTTGCCGAATTCGCGACCGTGCTTGGCGTAGTGCTCCTCGAACAGCCGCCGCGAGCGGAATCCCGGACCCGCCGCCACCATCAGCAGAGCGCCCACCAACAGAGCCACGGAAATACGCAGCGCTTTAGCCATCGCTAGAATATAGTTTCCCATGCCCCCCGCCGCGAAAATCGCTCCGCACTCGATGACCGTCCATGGCGACACCCGCGTCGACAACTATTTCTGGCTGCGCAATCGCCAGGATCCCGACACCATCGCCTACCTGGAAGCGGAAAACGCCTACACCAAAGAGAGATTGCAGCACACCGAAGCCTTGCAAGCCACGCTCTACGCCGAAATGCTCGGCCGCATTCAGCAAACCGACCTGAGCGTCCCCGTGAAGCGCGACGACTACTTTTACTACACGCGCACCGAAGAAGGAAAACAGTACGCCATCCACTGCCGCCAAAAAGGAGCAGGTCCCGAAGAAGTGCTGCTCGATGGAAACCTGCTGGCGGAGGGCCACAAATATTTTCGTCTAGGCGCCTTCATCGCCAGCCCCAACCATCGTCTGCTGGCCTATTCGGTCGATTTCGAAGGCGACGAGAAGTACACCGTTCGCGTGAAGAATCTCGACACTGGCGGCTTGTTCGCGGACGAAATTCCGAATACGTCGTCGACGCTCGAGTGGGCCGCCGATAACGCGACGTTCTTCTACACCACCCTTGACGAAGCCCTGCGCCCTTACAAGGTTTTCCGCCACGCCCTTGGCCGAAACGCAGACGCCCTGATCTATCACGAGCCCGACGAGCGTTTCAC
>JALYIB010000308.1 GCA_030775965.1 Acidobacteriota bacterium
TCTGGAAGAGTTGGAGTACCGCGAGATCGCACAAGTGCTGGAGATTCCAGAAGGCACCGTCAAATCCAGATTGAACCGCGGGCGCGCGGATCTGGCGCGCATCTTGCGGCGGACGCAGCAGGCGGCGGTATGAGCAGAATCACCTGTACGGAATTCGAGATCCTGCTGGCCGATTACCTGGACGGCACGCTGGGGAGCGAGCCCCAGGCTACCGTCGAGGAACACCGGAATGAGTGCGTGTCCTGCGGGGAACTGGCACGCGATGCGGCGGGGGCGATGGAATTCATCGAGCGCGCCGCGATTGTCGATCCGCCTCCGGCGCTGGTAAACCGGATTCTGTTTGAGGTCACCAACGGGAACAGCCGCGCGGTGATCCAGCCGTCCTGGATGGAGCGCCTGCTGGGGCGGCGCGCCGGATTCCTGCTGCAGCCGCGGTTCGCGATGGGGATGGCGATGGCGGTGCTTTCACTCGCCATGGTGGGGCGGTTCTGGTCGGCTGCCGAAAACACGGTGGAGCGGTCGTGGGACCGGGCGGTGAAGGGTTATCAGAGTCTGCAACTGGTTTACGAAGTGCAGTTGCAATTGGAAGAGTGGACCAAGCAAGGCACGCAGAACCCCAAAGGGGCGGATAAAAAATGAGCTCGGAAGCAAATATTATCGGCTACTGCCGGGTGTGCGGCAAGGCACTCGAGGAGAGCGGCGCCACGGCGGCGGAGGGAACGCTCTATTGCACCGAGCATGGTCCGCAGGCTTCGGCTTCGACTCCGCCGCCGCTGCCTGGTGAGCCGCCTTCCCCGTACACGGCGCCGGTTTATCATGCTCCACCCCCGCCGCTGCCGAAAGCGGATGCGCGGGTGTCGCCGGGGCTGGCTTTTATTCTGGGATTCATTCCGGGCGTGGGCGCGGTTTATAACGGGCAGTACGCCAAGGGACTGGTGCACGTCGTCATTTTCGGATCGATCGTCAGCATCCTGAGTTCGGGCGCGGCGCGCGGGTTTGAGCCGTTGTTCGGGCTCATGATTCCCACTTTTGTTTTCTACATGTGCTTTGAGGCGTATCACACGGCCAAGAAGCGCCGCGATGGGGAAAGGGTGGATGAGTTTTCCGGTTTAGTTCGACGGGACAACGCCGCGCCGTCGCCTTTTCCGCTGGCCCCGGCGCTGCTGATCGTCTTCGGAATTTTATTTTTGCTGGACAACCTGGAAGTTTTGAAGATCGGCAGATTGCTGCGCTACTGGCCGGCGGCGCTCATCGTGCTGGGGGTGTATCTGCTCTACCAGCGCATCAGGGAGACAAAAAATGAACACGAATAACGTTTCGCTATGGCGTTCGATTCGCGGGCCGGCGATGCTCGTGACATTGGGCACGCTGTTTCAGATCGATCATTCCACAGGCGTCCGCTTCACTCGAACCTGGCCGGTGCTGCTGATTGTGTTGGGCGTCCTGTGGCTGTGCGATTATCTGGGTCACCACAAGGCTTGAGGCTCAGTATGCGTAGAACTTCGTTTGTGGCTCCGATACTTTTGATCGCGCTGGGCGCGCTGCTGCTGGCGCGCACGCTGTATCCGGAACTGCCCTTGATGGATTATCTGGCCAGATACTGGCCGCTGATTTTGATTGGCTGGGGCCTGCTGCGAATCGTGGAGATTCTGGCTTGGTCCGCGGCGGCGAAGCCTTTGCCCGCGCGAGGGCTCTCGGGCGGCGAGTGGCTTTTGATCGTGGTCCTGTGTCTTTTTGGACTGAGTATTCATACGGCGCGCGGAGTCGCCAACTGGATTCCGGAACATATCCAGCTGGATCGGCTCGATCTGTTCGATGGCGAACGCTATGAGTATCCGTTGAGCGGAGAGAAGGCTGTTTCGCATGCGCCGCATGTGTTGCTGGACGACTTTCGCGGGGATGCGAAAATCAACGGCGTGGACAGGGATGCGGTGCAGGTCACCGGGCACAAGACCATTCGCGGGCTGGGCGAGAAGGAAGCCGAACGGACCAATGACGCGTCTCCGTTTGAGATCACGGGGGATGCCAACAACGTTGTGATCCGCGTGCGGCCGGATCCGTCGGGGCGCCCGGGGCGGGTTTCGGCGACGCTTGAAATTAGCGTGCCTAAGGGGGCGAGCGTGGAGGTCCATGGGCGCAACGGCGATCTGGACATCAACGATATTGCCGGGTCAGTGGCCATTACTTCGGACAGTGCCGGAGTGCGCTTGAAGAATATTGGGGGGGATGCGAGGGTGGAACTGCGGCGCAGCGATGCGATTCATATGTCGGCGGTGAAGGGCGCCGTGGATATCAGGGGGCGCGGTTCCGATATCGAGTTAGAGGATCTAAGCGGACAAGCCAATATCGATGGCGCCTACACCGGAACCATTGAGCTTAAAAAACTGGCTAAGCCGGTGCATTTCACGGGCCCGCAGACCGAGTTCAACATTGAGAGCGTGCCGGGCGAGGTGAGCATGACGCTAGGCGGCTTCACGGGCGCGAAACTCGCGGGTCCAACCCATCTGACCGGGCGATCGCGCGACGTGCAGATCAGCGACTTCACGGGGCCGCTGGATATTACGCTGGATCGCGGGGATTTGAGTCTGACGCCGGCGTTGCCGCTGGGGCGTATTCAGGCGCACGTGCGGTCGGGCGACATCCGCCTGGCGCTGCCGGCGGGCGCGCAGTTTACGCTGCATGCAACCACCGGGAACGGCGATATTTCGAATCCTTTCGGGGGCGGCCTGGCGCTTGAAACCAAGGGCCGGCAAGCAACGCTGCGGGGGGCGGTGGGCGGCGGGGCGGCGATCGAACTCGAAACCCATCGCGGGGATATTGCGGTGCAGCAGGCGGTGGTCGCGGGTGCGAGCGCGCCGCTGCAGAAGTTAGACCAATAGGATTCTGACATCCATCACGTTGGTTCCTGTCGGGCCGGTCTTCACCAGGCCACCGGCTTTCTCGAAGAAATGATAAGAGTCGTTGTCGGCTAGGAACTTCGCGGCGCCGGCGCGCGGCGTGCTTGCGTCGGCGATGGCTCCGGCGGCGTCGGTGGGGCCGTCGATGCCGTCGGTGCCGCCGCTGAAAATCGTGACCTGCGGATGGCCGGCGAGCGCGATGGCGGCGGCCAGTACGAATTCCTGATTGCGGCCGCCGAGTCCTTTGCCGCGGACGGTGACAGTGGTTTCGCCGCCCGAGAGAAGGCAGACGCGGCGGCCGCCGTGGCCCATCGTTTCGCGCGCGATAGCGGCGTGCATGCGGGCGATGTCGCGGGTTTCGCCGTCGATGGTGGTGGAAAGGACTACGGTCCGATAGCCCAAGTCCCGCGCCTTCTTGGCTGCTGCTTCGAGGGATTGGCGGTTGCTCCCCACGATCACGTTCTGCGCGGCGACTTGCGTTTTCGGCGTTTCCGTTAGTGGCGGCGACGGAATGCCGTAGCGCTTCAGCACGGCGGCGGCATCGGCCGCGGTGGTGGCATCGAGGACGGTGGGGCCGGAGCCGATCACGCTGAGGTCGTCGCCGATGACGTCGGAAAGAATCAGCGCGATCAGGGTTGCCGGGGCGGCTAGCGCCGCTAGCTGTCCGCCTTTGATCGCGGACAAGTGTTTGCGGACGGTGTTGATCTCATGAATGGCGGCGCCGGAGGCTAACAGCCGCTGGGTGATCGACTTCTTTTTGGCTAGCGTGATGCCAGGAGCGGGGAGTGCCATCAGCGCCGACGCGCCCCCGGAGATTACACACATCAGTAAGTCGCGCGGTCCGCTCGCGCTGGCGATTTTTGCGATCTGGCGGGCGCCTTCGACGCCGCGCCTGTCTGGAACGGGATGGCCGGATTCGTGCGCTCGCACTTTGCGGAGACGGGCTTGGGCGCCGTAGGGAACGTTGATCCAGCCGCCGGTGACGCGAACGCCGAGCAGGCGTTCAATGGCTTGCGCCATGCGGCCACTGGCCTTCCCTGCTCCGATGACTTGGATGCGATCGAAATCGGCCAGGCGGTAGCGGCGATTGTCTACGTGCAGAGTCTTGCCGTCGGTTGTGACGTGGGCGCGCACGGCTTTCTCGGGGCCCGCTGCGCTGAGCGCGGCGCGAAAAATGGCGAGCGCGTGGGGGCGGCTCACGGGATGAAGAGGGGCAAAGATAAGATGGCCCCCACGATGGCGGCGGGGTCGTGATCTTCGGTGGCGATGCGATAATCGGCTCGCGTGTAGGCATCGCGGCGGTCGGCGTAGAGAGCCCGCAGGTGCACGGGGTCGCGGGCGAGAGGACGATGGGTCTCGGAGGCAATGCGGCGCTCGATCACTTCGAGCGGGGTATCCAGCCAGATGGTCACGCCGTGGTTCGATGCGAGCTCGTAATTTTCCTGAACGGTGAAGGCTCCGCCGCCGAGGGCGATCACTTGCGGACGGCCCGTGCGCACGTTGTAGGCGCGCTGCTTGAGCACTTCAGTCTCTAGCGTGCGGAAGGCGGCTTCGCCTTGCCGATCGAAGATCTCGGCGATGGATGTGCCGGCCGCCTTCTCGATTTCGTCGTCGAGATCGTAAAAACTCCAGCCCAACTCGTCGGCTAGCGCGCTCCCCACCCTCGACTTACCACACCCCATGAATCCGACCAGATAGATGCCGGGAGTTTGCTTGAGCTTGAGAATCATGTGCCCGCGAAAGTGATAATAGTAGCATGCAGGGATGGCTTCCGTTGTTTCCGCTCCAGGTAGTGCTGTTGCCAGAGGCCGAGCTGCCGCTGCATATTTTCGAGGACCGCTACAAGGAAATGATCGCCGAAGTGCTGCGCGACAAGATCGAATTCGGCGTGGTGCTGGCCAACAACCGGGGCATAGTGAACACGGGCTGTACGGCGAC
>JALYIB010000309.1 GCA_030775965.1 Acidobacteriota bacterium
CCATCACCCTGACCATCAGCGAAGAGATGGCGCGGGACCCCAACATCGTGGTTTTCGGCGAGGACGTAGCGGACTCTAGCCGCGAGCAAAATTTAAAAGAGGTCAAGGGCAAGGGCGGCGTTTTTAAAGCCACTCAGGGCTTACAAACAGCCTACGGCTCGCGCCGCGTCTTCAATGCGCCCATCGCCGAAGCCGCCATCGTCGGTCGCGCCTCCGGCATGGCGATGCGCGGTTTAAAGCCCATTGTTGAGATTCAATTTTTAGATTATATTTGGCCAGCCATGATGCAGATTCGCGACGAGTTGGCATCTCTGCGCTGGCGTTCGAATAACGCTTGGGCAGCGCCCCTCGTGATCCGTGTGGCCACCGGCGGATACCTCAACGGCGGAGCTATTTATCACAGCCAATCCGCCGAATCGGTGTTCACTCACATCCCCGGCATCCGCGTGGTCTTCCCGGCGAACGCACTCGATGCTTGCGGGTTGCTGCGCACGGCCATTCGCTGCCAGGATCCGGTGCTGTTTCTGGAACATAAGCGGCTCTATCGCGAACCTTACAACCGCACCCAACACCCGGGACCGGATTGCCTGATCCCCTTCGGCAAAGCAAAAGTAGTGAAGCCAGGAGCGAATCTCACCATCGTGACCTTCGGCGCGCTGGTGCAAAAATCGCTGCAAGCGGCCCTGCAGATCGAGCAGCAGAATCCGCGTGCGACGGTGGAAGTCATCGATTTGCGGACGCTCAATCCGTACGATTGGGCAGCCATTCAAGCGTCGGTCGAAAAGACCAGCCGCGTGATGGTGGTTCACGAAGACACTCTCTCCTGGGGATTCGGCGCGGAGATTTCAGCGCGCATCGCCAGCGAATTGTTCGGGCGGCTGGACGCACCGGTGGGACGCATTGGCGCGCTCGACACCTGGATTGGCTACGCGCCTTCGCTGGAGAACGAAATTCTGCCGCAAGTGGAAAACATAACCGAAGAAGCCGCTCGCATTTTGGCGTATTAGTTACGCCAGGCGGCGGACGACGGTGAACGGAAGCGTCACCACCGCCCATACCAGCTTCAGCGCGCCCTCGACGGCGATTCCCATCAACCGGAACGGCAGAAGAATCAGCCAGACGAAGGGGTATAGTAGCAGCGCCACGATCGCCAGCGGCCAGCACACGGCGAACAGCAGGCACCACAGCAGGAAAGTCAGCATGGTAGGGTCCTGCAATGAATTACGCAACCGGCGGCGGAAAAGTTCCGCGCCGGGCGCCGTGGTTACCGCCCGGCAGGCCACACGTCTTCAGACGTGAAACGCAGATCGCGGTCGAGCACCAGCTCCATGGTGGTTCCCGGCGGCAGCACCACTTCAGGACCGCGCGAGCTGAGCACGCCGGCCAGTCCCGCGGCGGCTCCAGCGGCGGCCCCTATACCGGCGCCCAATCCGTAGTGCCCCGTTGCCGCGCCCGCAATCGTCCCGATGCCAGCGCCGGCGGCCGTGGTTTCGCCCACGGTTCTCGCGTCACCGGCCTTGTTGCCTTCGCCTTCGATGCGGCCTTCGGAACGGTCCAGATTACCGCGAGCATCGGCGCTGGCGGCGCGCGAACGGAAATCGCGCGTGACCCCATTCGGCAAAGTGAGCGTATCGAAACGCAGGTTCAGCGCCGCTTTCCCTTTGACGCGTCCGGCCTGCCTGGACTCGGTCACGGTTCCGGTGACATAACTGCCGCGTGGAATCAGCAAGCGCCCGTCGACGAAGACGGGCACCGCTGTTTCGAGATAAACACGGTCTCCGGGGACCGTGCGTTTGCTGTTTACCGAATTCGTCAAGCGCAGCAAAATTCGAGTCCCTTGTTCGACTACGAATTCCGTGGGCGCGGGCGGCTTGGGCTGGGCCGCGATCAAGCCGCGGGTAGCGGTCCCCTCCGGCGGAGCTGTTCCGGCACGGTTATATACCAAAGTAGATTCGGTTTCGCTGCGCGGCCGCACGATGGTCCGGCGGATGGTCAGCGTATTGCCGTCGCGCGAACGGGTCCAGCGTTCCATCACGCTATAGTTCTGCGGCCCGCTCACGACGGTGTTCACCAGCAGCGCCGCGCCTTCCCATTTCGCGGTGATGCTGTAGTCAGAGTCCCCAGCGTGGCGTTTCTCCGTGCGGCCGTCCAAAGGATAAGTGGAGGGAACGGGCGCGTTTCCCGACCAGGTCACGGAAGCCGCGCCCTGCTCTACTTTTAAGGCAGGGTCGCCGGGAACCGCGCTCTGGATTTCACTCCGCGCGGGATCGAGAGTCCAAGCACCCGAAAAATCCTGATTGGATTGCGCCGTCGCGACTCGCACCGTGAGCAACAGGGCGAGGACGGCCACCGTAAACCAGCGCATAGACGATAATCATCGGGGATTAATCGCTATGTGTCAAGCGATTTTTCCAAATCTTCCGAAATAATAACTATGCTTTGAAAAATTCCGGCAAGTCTGTCATCGAATAGCTATTTCTTGTCTTCGCTTTTTTTCTCGTGTTTGGTGTCTGTGGATTTGGGCGGTTCGCGCCTCGTCTCCCGATTAGGCGGAGTCGGGTTCACACGCGGCGGCGTCACGGGAGTGGAGCGCTCGACAGGAGCCGTACGCCCGGCGGGTATGCTGCGCTCGACCGGCACCGGACGATCGGCCTGCTC
>JALYIB010000310.1 GCA_030775965.1 Acidobacteriota bacterium
ATCAAGGTGTTGCTGATGTCCGGCTTCACCGGAGGTATGCTGGTGCTCAATGAAGGATGGCATTTTCTAGCCAAACCCTTCATCCCCTCGCAATTGCGCACCATCATCGCCGGCCTGATCTCGCCGGCGCCCAAGACCAGGTTCTAATGCCCTCGCAAACCTTCGTTGCCTTTCTTCGTGCGGAGCGTGAGAAATTGAGACGAGCCGCCGCCGAAAAAATGCGCCAACGGTGGGCGCCGAAGCCGAAGCCTGAAGGCAAGCTACCACCCAAAAAAGCCGCCTAGGACAACCGCAATGAACTCCTGCTTTTGCAAACATCGCGCCTATGCGCACCAGCTCCCCGCTGCATGATCGCGCCGCCCTGCCGGCAGCGCCAAAGAATGGACCGCCCCCGTTAACCCCCTTCCGGGTTGTCAGACATATAAAATAGTGCCCATGCCCGACACCCCAGATCGTAACTTCGGATTCAACACCCGCGCCCTCCACCACGGCTACGCGCCCGATCCCACCACCGGAGCCCGCGCCGTCCCCATCTACCAAACCACGTCCTACGTATTCAAAGATTCCGCGCACGCCACCAATCTCTTCGCGCTCCAGGAATTCGGCAACATCTATACGCGCATCATGAACCCGACCACGGACGTTCTCGAGCAGCGCGTCGCCTCGCTCGAAAACGGAGCCGCCGGCCTAGCCATGTCCTCCGGCCAATCCGCGCAATTCATCACCGTCAACAGCCTCATGGAATCGGGCGACGAAATGGTGGCCGCCACCACCCTCTACGGCGGCACCTACACGCAATTCGACGTCAGCTTCCGCAAGATGGGCTATAACGTAAAATTCGTCGATCCCGACCAGCCCGAACATTTCCGCAAAGCCATCACGCCCAAAACCAAGCTTCTCTACGGCGAAACGATTTCCAACCCCCGCGGCGGCGTCCTCGACATCGAGGCCATCGCGAAAATTGCCCACGAGCACAACATCCCCTTCGTGGTCGATAACACTTTCGCCACGCCCTACCTGTGCCGCCCCATCGACCACGGCGCCGACATCGTCGTCCACTCGCTTACGAAGTTCATGGGCGGCCACGGCACCTCCATCGGCGGCATGATCGTCGACGGCGGCAAGTTCGATTGGAAAAAGGGAGCCTTCCCGCAAATCAATCAGCCCTCGCGCGCCTATCACGGCATGAACTTCAGCGAAGTCTTCGGGCCCATCGCCTTCATTATCCGCGCCCGCGTGGAAGGCCTGCGCGACATCGGTTCCTGCCTCAGCCCCTTCAACTCGTTCCTGTTTATCCAAGGCATCGAAACCCTGGGCCTGCGCATGGACCGCCACGTCTCCAACACCATGGCCGTAGCCAAATATCTAACCGGCCACAAGAGCGTCGAGTGGGTCAACTATCCCGGCCTCCCCGGCAGCCAGTATCACGACCTCGCGAAAAAGTATTTACCGAAAGGCGCGGGCGCCGTCTTCTGCTTCGGAGTCAAAGGCGGTTACGAAGCCGGCCGCAAGCTGGTCGACAACGCAAAACTGCTCTCGCACCTGGCCAACGTAGGCGACGCGAAAAGCCTGGTGATCCACCCCGCCTCCACCACGCATCAGCAGCTAAGCGCCCCCGAGCAAAAAGCCGCCGGCGTCGAGCCCGACATGATTCGCCTGTCGATAGGCCTAGAAGATCTCGACGATATTATTTGGGATCTGGATCAGGCGCTAGCCGCGAGCCAGAAGTAGCGCTTACTTCAGCCGCGTAGCCAGCAGCAAATTAGAAGTGATCCGCCGGTAGCCGTAACCCACATGCATGGGCAGCGGCTTCGGCCCGCCACCCTTATAAGCTTCCCGCAAATCCGGCTGCTCCAGCCAACTGAAGCTGCCGTACGGCTTGTTGTAATCCCCGTAAAGCTGCACTTTCCACTGCTCCGGAGTGAACTTCTTATAAGGCAGCCCCGAGTCGTCCTGCAATATCGCGTAGCTATCGGCAAGCAGCGCGTCGCTGATCATCGAGAACCCCGCATGATGCGGCATATAAGAGGTGGCCTTCAACATCGAAACCGCGCCCGTTAACTGCGCCAAATATTTCTGGAACGGCGTGTTCTCTTTCATCCGGTCGTTGGAAATATTCACCGAAAAATACAACATCCGATGCAGCGACGAGTCCGCGTCCGTCTGAAATTCGATCTCGACGCCCTTGTTGCCATACCGCGTCGGCGCTTTATAATCGACCGCGCGGTCGACCACCTCGTCCGCGTCATCCAGCCGCACAT
>JALYIB010000311.1 GCA_030775965.1 Acidobacteriota bacterium
CCATTTGGACGATATGGCGACGTCGCGGGAAAAGGACCGGTCGCAATATCTGAGCCGCCACGAACGGCTGCATCGCAAAATCGCGGAGTACACGAAGTGCCAGGCTCTGGCCCATGCGATCGAGCAAACTCACGCCCTGGCTTCGACCTGGATGTGCGTGGGCAGCGGCGGGCACCTGACGCGGCGTCACCAGACGCTGTTGGAGGCGCTGGCGGGTGGCAATCCTGAAGCGGCCGCGGCGGCTATGCGCGAGCACGTCCGCTCCAGCCGGGAGGAAGCGCTGGCGCGCCTCTCTCCGTACTTTCAGCTGCAAAAGACGCGCGGCGTCCGCTACACGCGCAGCGCGAAGGAGCAACCGCATTTGGTGGTGGATCGCTCGCGGGAATAAGTTGGCGCGGCGCGCGATACTGCGAAATAAGACGCGTGACTCTCAGAAATCTACTGGCGCTGTTGGCGTTGGGCGTGGCGGGCAATTCGACTGCGTGGGCGCAGGGCGGGACGCCGGACCCGGCGTTTTCCGCTGTGCCCTTCAATCGCTGGCTGGCGGAGGGCGACCAAACTCATTTTCGTTGGTCCGCGCACGTCAGCGGGGCCGAATTGAGCGGCCATCAGCGGCTGCTCACTAAGGTTGAAATCGAAGTCGACGGCGTCGAATTGGTGAACCGGCGCGGCCATGGCCAACTGGTAATGATGATTCAGTTCCAGGACGGCGCGGAGCGAGTGTATCAAGTGCATGGCAGCATCGATCTCGCGGATGTAAAAGACGAAGCTGCGAAAAACAACTTCATGTACGCGCAAGAGGCTTTTGTTCTGCCGGGCGATTACCGTCTCAGCATGATGATTTTCGACACCAAGACCGGGGAGCACAGCGCCGTGCAAAAACCGCTGCATGTGAATGCGCTACGCAACGATCCGCTGCCGCGAGCTTGGAAGGATCTGCCCGCAGTGGAGTTGCTGCGCGCGATGGAGGCACCCGACGTTTGGTTCCGGCCGGACACTAAGGGACAATTACAGTTGCCGCTCACCACCCGGCGCCCGCTGCGTGTGGAGGTGCTGATGAACGCGTCTGCTACCGGCCCCATCCGGGGTCAGAGCGTGGGAACCTCCAGCAGCCGGAGTCTAGCCACGTTGCTCCCGGCGCTGAAGGTGCTTTCACAAGTTCAAGTGGGCGGGGGCGGGCTGCATCTGACACTGCTGGATATTCCGAAACGCCATGTGATTTTCGAGCAGGACGCCGCGCATCCGCTGGATTGGGAACGCGTGCGGGAAGCGCTGACGGAGGCGGATCCTAATAAGATTGACGTGCGCGCGCTGGAACACCGCGAGCAAAACGCGCAATTCTTTGTGGCGCAGGTCCGGCAGCGGCTGGCGGCGGGCGATGGCGGAGGGGAGAAGCCGTTCCGGGTGCTGCTGGTGTTGAGCGGACCCACCACTTTTAACTCGGGAGAGGACCTGCATCCCATCGAGCCCACTCGCGATCCCAACACGAAAGTGTATTACCTCAGACTCCATGTGCCGCCGGAGAGGCTGCCGTTACCTCCGGTATTCGACACACCCGCGACCAGAAGCCGGCGCGGTTTTCCTGCTAGCGTGGCAGTGCCTGCCGCACTACCCACCGAGCCGTTCGATTCCCTGGAGCCGCTGATGAAACCTCTCCAGCCTCGTCTGTTCGATATTTACTCGCCAGAGCAGTTTCGCAAAGTACTGGGCAGCTTGCTGGACGAAATCGGGCGGCTCTAACCCTTGGCCGGCAGCCACGGGCCGAGCGCATTGGCTCGGGGCGTGCTTTGCGTCCTTTAGAGCCAGCGTGGAGAGCAGACAGCCTACAGCCGCCCAGCCTCCGGTTTTGTCAGAGCCGGAAGCGTGGTAGCGGCAGCTACGCTTCATACACGCCTGCGATGGTACATCGAATGGGCGATCGCTGATATTCTTGATCCTGCGGAGAGCCAGTGTGCGGGGACGGAATCGCGCGTCCCCATTTTATGACGGAAGACGAATCTAGCGGCAGAAGCCGGCGGATTTCGAACGCGCTGTACGTGTTCGGGACGACGTTGCTCGACGGCGGTTGGATCGAGGACGCGCACAATCGATGACCGGCAAGATCGCGCTGGAAGAACACTTCGCGCTAGCCGAAACGCTGGGAGATTCGGAGCGCTACTTTTCTCCCGCGGTGTGGCAGCGGATGTACGGCGCGTTGACCGACATCCATGAAAAGCGCCTCGCGGAGATGGACCGGCACGGCATTGAGACGGCCATCCTGTCTTTGAATTCGCCCGCCATTCAGGGCATTCACGAGACGCGGCGCGCCATCGAAGTCGCGCGCCGGGCGAATGATTTTCTGGCCGGGCAGGTCGCGAAAAATTCAGCGCGCTTTCAGGGGTTCGCGGCGCTTCCCATGCAAGATCCGGACGCAGCCGCGCGCGAGCTTACACGCTGCGTGGAAAAATTGGGGTTTCGCGGCGCGGCAGTAAATGGGTTTTCGCAAAAGGATGTAGAAGATTCGGCCGTCTACTACGACACCCCGCAGTACGAATCCTTTTGGGCGGCGGTGGAACAACTCGACGTGCCGTTTTATTTACATCCACGAGACCCGTTATTCAGCCGACAGCAGCATTATGAGGGTCATCCGTGGTTTGTGGGACCGGCGTGGGCGTTCGCGGTGGAGACCTCGATCCACGCGCTGCGCTTGATGGCCAGTGGCTTGTTCGACCGCCATCCCAAGCTCACCATCATCCTGGGGCATCTGGGCGAGGCCATCCCGTTCAACATCTGGCGCGTCGATCATCGCCTCCACAAAGACGCGCGCGGCATGCCCGCGAAAAAACCTCTCGGCGAATATCTGCGCGAGAACTTCTATCTGACTACCAGCGGCAACTTCCGCACGCAAACACTGATCGATTGCATGCTCGAAGTGGGCGCGGACCGCATTCTGTTTTCCGCGGACTATCCGTTCGAAGATATGGGCGATGCCGCGGAGTGGTTCGATCACGCGTCTATCAGCGAGCCGGATCGCGTCAAGATTGGCCGGACCAACGCCAAGAGGCTGTTCCACCTTCCCTAGCGCCCATGGTAATGGCGCGCCGGCCACGGGTCTCGGCCCAATCCTTGTGGGCGATCTGGAAGGCCGTGCAG